>WLQV01000078.1 GCA_009697555.1 Actinomycetota bacterium
CGTGAATTGTCTTCATTCCGAGTGCATGCTCGGTAACACCTTTAACACCAAAATCTGCAGTGGCCGAGCCAAGTGCAACGATTAAGTGATCAAAAGGCAAGACTTCGCTGCTATCTAATTTCACTTCACCATTTTTATGATCAATCGAAATTGGCGAACCCATGCGGAAGGCAACGCCCTTCTTGCGCAGTGCGCCGCGAATCGGGTGGGCGACGTGGTCTGCCGCAAGACCGGCTGTGGCAACTTGGTAGAGCAGTGGCAAGAAGGTCTGAAAATTGTGGCGATCGACAAGTGTTACATGAGCAATATCGGATAGTTCGCGGGCGGCGGTTAATCCACCAAAGCCAGCACCGAGTATCACGACGCGTGGTTTTATCTTCGTAGTCATGACACTCCCTTCAAAAAGTGAACATTTCACAGCGCGATCGGTAAGAGATAAGTCTAAGGTTTACTCCATGAACTCGCCTGTTAATTCTCGCTTGCTCCTTGTCACAGGTGCATCGGGCTATGTAGGCGGACGCCTGGTTCGTTCACTCGTCGATTCAGGAGCGCGAGTGCGGGTTTTTGTCAGAGATGCCGGCAAAATTCAGAGCCAGCCTTGGTTTGAGAAGGTTGAAGTTGTCACAGGTAGTGCTCAGAACGTAGCTGATCTTGAGCGAGCACTCACTGGTGTTCACACTGCTTTCTACTTACTTCACTCCATCAATCTTGGCCGCGACTTTGATGAGATTGAATCTCGGATGGCCTTCAATTTCTCAACGGTTGCAGCAGAGAAGAAAGTTTCGCAGATCGTCTATTTAGGTGGCATCGCAAATGATGCGAATATAAGTAAGCATCTCAATTCGCGAGTGCAAACCGGAGCAAATCTGGCCAAGGCTGGAGTGCCAGTTTTAGAGTTACGTGCCGGAATTGTTATCGGTTCGGGTTCGGCATCCTTTGAAATGTTGCGCCACCTCACCCATCGATTGCCGATTATGACAACACCAAAGTGGGTTACCAACCTCACCCAACCAATCGCAATTCGCGATGTGCTCTGGTATCTTCGCAAGGCTGCGGAATTAGAGACGCCGGTTGGTGCTATTTATGACATTGGTGGACCAGAGGTTCTTACCTATGCCGACATGATGCAAAGTTTTGCCAAAATTTCTGGCTTGCGTAAGCGATGGATTATTAAAGTTCCAGTATTAACGCCAAAACTTTCTAGTCTCTGGATTGGTTTTGTCACACCAGTTCCAACATCGTTAGCTCGCCCATTGGTGGAATCACTGATTAGCGAAGTAGTAGCAAGCCCAAGTCGAAGTATTGAAAAATTAATTCCGCCGCCACCCGAGGGCCTTATTAGCGTTTCACAAGCTATCGAATTAGCGCTCTCCAAAATCGTGGAGCACGATGTTCAAACACGTTGGTCTGATGCCGCCGTAACTTATGCGCCATGGCAGAAAACCCAGAGTGATCCATCATGGGCCGGGGATACTGAATACAAGGATCATCGCCACCAAGAAACAACGTTGCCAGCTGCACACGTGTGGAAATACATCGAAGGTATTGGCGGCGAACATGGTTGGTATGGCTCTGATTGGTTGTGGTGGCTTCGTGGACTTATGGATCGCATGGTCGGTGGAGTTGGATTGCGTCGCGGCCGCAGAGATCCAGATTTCTTGCATGTAGGTGAGAGTTTAGATTTTTGGCGAGTCGAGAAGATTGAGAAAGAGAAAGTGCTGCGCCTTTATGCCGAGATGATTCTTCCTGGAAAAGCTTGGTTGGAATTTCGCCTATCGACCGAAGGTGATGTAACAACAATCACTCAGGAAGCGATCTTCACTCCTAATGGTTTAGGTGGCCGCCTTTATTGGTTTGCGGTTCTGCCATTGCATGCATTCCTCTTTCCAACGATGTTGCGAAATTTATTGAAAAAAGCAGAATCCGAACTTCAGTAAATCCCACACTTTTTCCCGCTCAGGTCTAGGATTCCAGCGTGGAAGAGAGCGCAATGCAACCAGAGGCAGTAAGTGGCCTCACCGATTTAGAGGTGCGCATCCTTGAATTTGAACGCAGCTGGTGGCAGTACGCGGGTGCAAAAGAGAGCGCCATTAAAGAACTTTTCGATCTCACCGCTCCTGCTTATTACCAATTACTCAACGACCTGATTGATCGCGAAGCAGCGTTGATAGCTGCCCCAATGCTTGTGAAGCGCTTGCGTCGGTTACGCCAAGCCCGCATGAGCGCTCGTACCGCCCGCTAGCCCTACCTCAGCCCTGGCTCCATTTGCTAGGGCGGAATCAACCGCGTAGATTTGGCGTTAGCACTCTCAGGGTGTGAGTGATAACCACCCGGACCTGATCACTTCAAGCATGAGGAGTACAAACCATGGCAAAGATGATTGCCTTTAATGAAGAAGCCCGCCGCGGATTAGAGCGCGGAATGAATATTCTCGCCGATGCGGTCAAGGTAACCCTTGGACCTCGCGGTCGTAACGTTGTTCTTGAGAAGAAGTGGGGCGCCCCAACAATCACCAACGATGGCGTTTCGATTGCAAAAGATATTGAACTCGATGACCCATGGGAGAAGATCGGCGCTGAACTCGTAAAAGAGGTAGCAAAGAAGACTGATGATGTCGCCGGCGATGGCACAACTACTGCAACTGTTTTGGCACAAGCACTTGTGCGTGAAGGTCTACGTAACGTAGCGGCTGGATCGAATCCAATGGCGCTTAAGCGTGGCATTGAGAAGGCAGTTGAAGCTGTGACTGCCGAACTTCATGCAATGGCTAAGAATGTTGAAACCAAAGAGCAGATCGCAGCTACTGCATCAATTTCTGCCGCAGATTCCACAATTGGCGAAATGATCGCCGAAGCGATGGATAAGGTCGGCAAAGAGGGCGTTATTACCGTTGAAGAGTCAAATACCTTTGGCCTTGAACTCGAGCTCACTGAAGGTATGCGCTTTGATAAGGGTTACATCTCCCCATACTTCGTCACTGACACCGATCGCATGGAGACAGTGCTGGAAGATGCTTATGTCTTGATTGTGAACTCCAAGATTGCAAACATCAAGGATTTAGTTCCAGTTCTTGAGAAGGTAATGCAAACTGGTAAGCCACTTGCAATTATCGCTGAAGATGTTGAAGGCGAAGCACTTGCAACTCTGGTTGTTAATAAGATTCGTGGAATTTTCCGTGCAGCAGCTGTTAAAGCCCCAGGCTTTGGCGATCGCCGTAAGGCAATGTTGCAAGACATTGCAATTCTTACTGGCGCAACTGTTATCTCAGAAGAAGTTGGTCTCAAGCTTGAAGCAGTGGGCCTAGAACTTCTTGGTCGCGCTCGCAAAGTTGTGATCAGCAAAGAAGAGACCACAATCGTTGAAGGCGCCGGAGATCAAGATCAGATCAAGGGTCGCGTTGCTCAAATTCGCTCCGAAATTGAGAAGAGCGATTCTGATTACGATCGTGAGAAATTGCAGGAGCGTTTGGCCAAACTTGCCGGCGGCGTTGCAGTTATCAAAGCAGGTGCGGCAACTGAGGTAGAACTCAAAGAGCGCAAGCACCGCATTGAAGATGCAGTGCGAAATGCAAAAGCTGCAGTAGAAGAAGGAATCGTTGCCGGTGGTGGCGTTGCACTTCTTCAAGCAGCAAAGGTTGCATTTGGAAAATTGAAGCTAGAAGGCGATGAAGCAACTGGTGCAAAGATTGTTGAATATGCAATCGAAGCACCGCTGAAGCAGATCGCAATCAACGCTGGTCTTGAAGGCGGAGTTATCGTCGAGAAGGTACGTCACTTAGAAGCTGGTTTTGGACTCAATGCTGCAACAGGTGAGTACGTTGACATGATCAAAGCCGGAATCATTGATCCAGCAAAGGTGACTCGTTCTGCATTGCAGAATGCGGCATCGATTGCAGCACTCTTCATCACAACTGAAGCAGTGATCACTGATAAGCCAGAGAAGAAGCCTGCAGCACCTGCCGGCCCAGATGGCGGCGGCGGAATGGATTTCTAAATCCACTAATCTCGCGTAAAAACTCCCCCGATTATCTCGGGGGAGTTTTTTGCTTTACTCTTCATGTATGGCTCTTTTCCGCAAATCTGCTGAATCAGCGAATCAAGAATTTGAAGCGCTTGAATTGGCGCGCTCTGCTGCAATAGCAGATGCGAGTTCACCACAACATGTTGGTGACTTTGTTGGAGTCGAATTTGCCGATGAAAATCGCGTAGCTAGTTATCTCTTTGAATCTTTTCTTCCCGGCTACAAAGGTTGGCGCTGGTGCGTCACTGTTGCCAAAGTTGATAATGAATCAGAACCAACGGTATGCGATGTTGTTGCACTTCCTGGTCCAGAATCTCTGATTGCGCCAGATTGGATTCCTTATGTCGAGCGGATTCAACCAGGCGATGTTGGCGCCGGTGATGTAGTTCCATCTAATCCCGGTGATTCACGTTTAGTTCCTGGCTTTGCTGCACTTCCACAAGATGAAGATCTCGATCGGGTACAGCTCTTTGAATATGGCCTCACTCGTCCGCGAGTAATGTCGATTGAGGGGCGCGATCAAGCAAGTAAGCGTTGGTATGAAGGCGACCGCGGACCAAATACACCTATTGCACAACAAGCACCGAAGCATTGCTCCTCTTGCGGTTTCTTCCTTCCGATTGCTGGCTCACTTCGCGCAGCATTCGGTGTCTGTGCAAATGCAATCTCACCTGAAGATGCGCGCGTGGTGTCACTCGACCACGGCTGTGGCGCTCATTCAGAAGCAACTATCTAGCCCAGGTAAGCGTAAAAAAGGGGTTACATCGCAGCGACCTCGTGCGATAAACTAGCCATCTGATCCGCGCAGACAATGTGCGGCACACGAGTAGCAGATAAACGGGAGTACATGCCATGCCTACAGGACGCATTAAGTGGTTTAGTCTCGAAAAGGGTTTTGGTTTCATCGCATCCGATGAAGGCGAAGATGTTTATTTAGCAGCAACTTCATTGCCAGAGGGTGTATCGACTGTTAAGCCTGGCACCAAATTAGAGTTTGGTGTGGCTGAAGGTCGCCGTGGGCCACAAGCTCTGTCAGTACGCATTATTGATGCGCCCCCATCTCTTTCAAATGCCGCGCGTACCAATCAAGATGATCTTGCGGCAATTATTGAAGACACCATCAAGATTCTTGATCGCGTAGGAAATGGCGTTCGGCAAGGTCGCTATCCAACAACAGTTGAAGCAGAGCGCCTTGGAAAAGTTCTCCGTGGAATTGCAGCTCAGATTGAGGCGCAGTAATACTTTAGAGTTCGCCGCGGCGATCTCGTCGGTACGAGTAAATCGCACCGATTACTCCTAGTCCTGCACCACAAATACATATCCAGATTGTGCGATAAGTTGCACTTGTTGCTAGCGCAATGACCAGTCCAACGATCCAAAGCAAAGTTCCACAGCAAATCAGTGCGAGTGTAGATTTTAATTGTGAAGCCATAGTGAGATAGTAGTCCAGTGCGCCTCAATGAAACTGGAAATCTACGAGCGCTACGCCATAGAAATTTTCGGATTCTCTTCTTTGCTAATGCCACATCCAATGTCGGTTCATGGATGCAACGTATTGCTC
>WLQV01000079.1 GCA_009697555.1 Actinomycetota bacterium
AGTGACGCTGCTGCAATTCTCAACAGTCTTCTGTGCCCCGTGCCGTGCTACCCGATCATTATTGGAAGACATCACTTCACAATTACCTGATGTTGCGCATATTCATTTAGATGCGGAATCGAATTTAGAACTAGTGCGCGAACTCGATATTCGCTCGACTCCTACGACCCTGATTCTCAATTCAGCAGGAGTCGAAGTTGGCCGTGCAGTGGGCGCACCTAAGCGTGAACAAGTCCTCAAATCCCTGGCTCAAGTGCAGTAACTCCTGCGAACTACTCGCAATTAGGTAGAAAGCACTGGCTAATTTAGAATTCAACTATGTTCCACATTGAGCCAAGTTTCTTCACTAAGCGCCGCGTTTTAGATTTCGGTCGCTTAGCTGGCTCGTTATGTCGTATGTGAAGTTCTTTTAAAAAACTTTCACATCCATAACTACTTTTACAAAGGAACAGAATGACTCAAGTAATTTCTCGAAATATATCTTCGCCCACCGTGATCGATTCACGTGGTCCACGGTTTTCCGCAGTACTCACAACACTCGTGTTGGCAACAGCGCTAGTTACTCACTCAGCAATCGTGATTGGTCTACAAGCGATTGTCTTTGCTATCGGTGCATTTAAAGGTCCACAGTTCACGCCTTATGCCGCAATTTTCCGAAATGCAGTAAAGCCACTACTCAAAGGCAAGCCTGAGTTGGAAGATGTTCGTCCACCACAGTTTGCTCAGAAAATTGGTTTAGCTTTTGCACTTGCAGGTCTCTTGGGAGCAATTCTTGGTTCAAGTGCTCTCTTCACTGTCGCAGTCGGTGGGGCACTCTTCGCCGCTTTTCTTAATGCCGCTTTTAATTTCTGCCTGGGCTGCGAGATCTATCTCATTGCCCTGCGTCTCCGTACTCGCTAATTAACGAAAGGTTTCACACATGACACGTAAGACTTCACTTGTTTCAGCTGATTGGGTTGCTGAAAATATCAATAATAAGAGCGTTGCAATTATCGAAGTTGATGAAGACACCACTCTCTACGACATCGGCCACATTGAAAATGCGATTCGCTTCCACTGGCGCGATGATCTCCAAGATGGGCTGATTCGCGATCTTATTTCGAAGGATAAGTTCGAAGCGCTGCTCTCGAAGTTTGGTATTTCCAATGACACCACAGTCATTCTTTATGGTGGTAATAACAACTGGTTTGCTACTTATGCATTCTGGTATTTCAAGGTTTATGGTCACCAAGATGTTCGCCTGCTCGATGGTGGCCGCAAGCGCTGGGAGCTCGATGCTCGTCCGCTTGTGACTGCCGTGCCAAGCCGTACCGCTACTCGCTATGTTGCGCAGGATCGCGACAATTCAATTCGCGCCTTCCGCGATGAAGTGATTGCAGAAATCGGTAAATCAAATATCGTCGATGTTCGCTCACCACAAGAATTCTCTGGTGAATTAGCAGCTCCGGCTCACTTGCCACAAGAAAGTGGCCAGATTAAGGGCCACATTCCAACTGCCAAGAACATTCCGTGGTCCAAGGCTGCAAATGAAGATGGCACTTTCAAATCAGATGATGAGTTGAAGGCACTTTATGTTGGCGCAGGAGTAGATCTCGCGAAAGACACAATTGCTTATTGCCGCATTGGTGAGCGTTCTGCATTCTCCTGGTTTGTTCTTCACGAGTTGCTCGAAGTAAAAAATGTTAAGAACTACGACGGTTCGTGGACTGAGTACGGTTCACTCGTCGGCGTTCCTGTAGCACTCGGCGCATAATGAGAACTTGCGGTGCAACTCCAGGGGGTCCAGATCTAGCAGGCGTTGATGTTGCATCCCAGAGCATTATTCAGGGTGCAGTTCTTCGTGAAGGTGTTAACGATGGTGTACCAAATGGTGCACCTGTCACTAATGCCTACGTTCGCTTGCTCGATTCTGCTGGAGAGTTCACCGCCGAAGTTCCTACTAATGCGCAGGGTCAGTTCCGCTTCTTCGCCGCACCTGGTGCTTGGACTGTTGTAGTCCTTGCAGCAGGTGCGCGAGAGGAAGTGAAGGTGCAAGCTCAGCAGGGCACACCGGTAGATCTCATTATTGAAATCAAAGATTAAGTAAGGTTGCTTCATGGCCGATCAACATGAATTACGCGATAAAGGACTTCGCCTCACACCTCAACGCGAATTAGTGCTCTCCGCAGTGCGCTCTTTAGGACATGCAACACCTGAAGAAGTTGCAGCAAAGGTGCGCGAAACTCATCCGGGAATTAATCTCTCTACTGTTTATCGCAATTTAGAAACACTCGAGAATGTGGGATTAGTTCTCCATACTCACTTGGGTCATGGCGGGGCTACGTATCACGCAGCCGAGGAGCTCACTCATCTTCACCTGGTCTGCGGTGTCTGCGGATCTGCAGCCGATGCTCCAATCGATGTAGCAGCGCAATTTGTGAATGCCCTTGCTGATGAATTTGGCTTTAAGACTGATGTAACACACTTTGCTGTGTATGGCACCTGTGCTGCATGTACTACTCCAGAGGACTAGATTTATCGCGTGGAGTTCGCACTAGTTGAAACTGGCCCCGATAAAGGTGCCATCTGGCATTTTGGTGATCCAGTGAAAGAACAACGAGCACTCCTTTCCGGAACTGGTTGGGCTGATTTATCTCATCTGGAAATACTTTCGATCAGTGGAAAAGATCGCCTGACTTGGCTCCACTCGCTCACTACGCAATTTCTTGAAAATTTAGCGCCAGGCCAATGGACTAGCGCGCTAGTCCTTGATCCACAAGGCCACATCGAATATCAATTTAACCTGGTCGATGATGGCGAAATTTCCTTTCTTGTTTTAGATCCTGGCTATGCCGAACCACTTCTTGCCTATTTAACAAAGATGAAATTTATGCTCGATGTGAATCCTCAAATAGCTAATGATTTTGTGATCCTGCGCGCTCCAGGAAAAGCCACAGACATCGGTGGTCCATTCGCGCTAGTTCCTAAGAACGAAGTAGAAGAGATGAAAAAGACATTCCAACTTACTTCACAACAAGTTGGAGTGTGGGCGCTAGAAGCCGAACGTATTGCATCCGGACGAGCACGCGTGGGTGTAGATACCGATCACAAATCAATTCCCAATGAATTGGGATTTCTCAATGGCTCGGTACATATGAACAAGGGTTGCTATCGCGGGCAAGAGACAGTGGCAAAGATTGCCAATCTGGGAAATCCACCACGTCGCTTAGTAATGCTCCATCTCGATGGCAGCGTCGTTGATGTTCCTGCATCAGGAAGCGATGTTGAGCGAGATGGTGCGAGAGTCGGTTTCATGGGCAGCGTTGCACGCCACCATGAGTTGGGAAATATCGCACTAGCCGTTATTAAACGAAATACTCCAACCGAGGCTGAATTAATTGTCGCTAACATCCCTGCCATCCAAGAGGTAATAGTTCCTGCGTAGGTATCCTTAGGAAGTGGAGTTATTCACTTCGATCTTGCTGGCACTTGCTGCAATTGGCATCGGAATTTTTCTCATCATTTATGGCGTAAGCACACTTCGAAAGGGCAATAGGTAAGAAGATAAATGGTTTTCACAATTCCAGAAGGCTTACATCCAGATCTCAATCCACTTGCATGGTTAGTTGGCATGTGGGGCGGCAAAGGTCGTGGCGATTATCCCGATACTGAAAGTTTTGAGTACGAACAAGAAATTGTTTTTAGCCACGATGGACGTCCCTTTCTTACCTACTTCTCACGGTCATGGATTATCGATAGCGAAGGAAATCGCACTTCAGCAGGGCCATCTGAAACAGGTTTCTGGAGTGTGCGACCTAATAATGTTTTAGAGGTAATGATTTCTCATAGTGAAGGAACAACTGCTGGTTGGTTAGGACGATTTGATGGACCGAAAATTCAATTGGTTTTAGATCGTGGTTATGTTGCGCCATCAGCTCATGAAATTGGTGCAGGTGAGCGCCTCTATGGATTAGTCCATGGCGAACTCTTCACATCTACAGATATTTCCCGCGATGGCTTTCCGATTCAGGCGTATACCTGGGCCACACTTCCGCGCGTGGAGTAATTTCAACTTTCTGCTTGAGAAGTAACGCAATACACTTAAGGTATGAATGGCCGCATTGCCACATTAATGGTGCATACCTCACCACTTGAACAAGCAGGTATTGGTGATGCTGGCGGCATGAATATTTATGTCGCCGAGAGTGCAAAGCGCATGGCGGCAATGGGCGTCACGGTAGATATTTTTACGCGTCGCCTTAATCCCGATCTGCCAGATGTTGTTGAATTTGCACCCAATGTTCAAGTGCATCACTTGGGTAGTGGCCTAGCTGAAGGAATTACCAAGGAGCGTTTACCAGAATTAATCCCAGCACTTGCAGAAGAATTCAAGGCAGCTCTTGCAAAGGAGCACTACGACCTAGTTCATTCCCATTATTGGATCAGCGGCAAAGTCGCACTCGGTGCTATGGGCAAAGGAAATGCCGCGCTGCCATTGGTTCACACGATGCATACGATGGCACGAGTAAAGAACCTCAACCTTGCGGAGGGTGAAACACCGGAGCCACCAATTCGAGTGCAAGGTGAGACTCAGATCGTCGCCTCAGCTGCTGCACTTATTGCGAATACTGATGCCGAAGCTGCGAGTTTGGTCTCGCTCTATGAAGCCTGTCCCGACATCGTTCATGTTGTGTCACCTGGTGTAGATCTTTCAAATTTCACACCAGGTGCAGGACGTGCCAAGGCCCGTCAAGATTTAGGAATTGCTGCAGATGCATCAGTGCTCACATTCGTTGGTCGAATTCAGCCACATAAAGGCCCAGAACTTCTGATTCAAGCAACGGCACAGATGTTGCAGCACTCACCACACTTGCGTGCAAAATTGAGAGTCTTCATTATCGGTGGCGCATCAGGTAGCAATACTGCTGAAGTAGAACGGATGAAAGAGTTAGTAAGTTGGTTAGATATCTCTGAGATTGTTACTTTCTTGCCACCAGTGAGTCGCGAAGATTTGCCGCAGTGGTATCGCCTCTCAGATTTAGTTTGCGTTCCCAGCTATTCCGAAAGTTTTGGCCTCGTTGCACTTGAAGCACAAGCGTGTGGAACTCCAGTTGTCGCAACCGCTGTCGGTGGACTTCGTACCGCAGTTGCTGATGGAATTTCCGGTGTATTGGTCGATGGCCACGATCCACGTGCCTGGTCATCCGTTATCTCTCGCTTACTTGTTGAACCACAACGTCGGGTATTGCTCTCTATGGGTGCCATCGAACATGCATCGCACTTTGGTTGGGAAACAACTGCACGAGGCACACTAGATATTTACGATCGCATTCTCTCGGGACAAGCGCAGCGCTCCAGCGTCAGTAGTTAAATGGCTGCCATCGATCCTCGCGTCATAATTGAAGAATTTCTTGATTCGCATGCCCTTGATTTTGAACGTAAAGATGAGAACACCTTTCTGATCACACTTCCTGGTGAGAAGAAACTTCAAACTCATCTAGCTCTGA
>WLQV01000008.1 GCA_009697555.1 Actinomycetota bacterium
ACGCCTTCGTAATCAAGTGGTACATCTAAATGTGCATCGGTAAAGATGGGAGTTGAGGAGCCACCAGGCGTCCAGAATTTCAAGCGATGTCCGGCGCGAATGCCGCCAGCAAGTTCCAGAATTTCACGCAGTGTGATTCCTAGCGGTGCTTCAAATTGTCCAGGATTTGTTACATGACCAGAGAGTGAATAGAGCGTGGTTCCTTTGCTCTTCTCAGTTCCTAATGATTGATACCACTCTGCACCTTTGGCGACGATTGCTGGCACTGATGCAATTGATTCCACGTTATTAACCACAGTTGGCCGCGCATACAAACCTGCAATTGCTGGGAATGGTGGGCGAAGACGTGGTTGGCCGCGGAAACCTTCAAGTGAATCAAGGAGCGCAGTCTCTTCACCGCAGATGTAAGCACCAGCGCCGACGTGAAGTACGAGTTCTAGATCAACACCAGAACCAAAAATATTCTTACCTAGATGACCCGCTTTGTAAGCATCGTCAATTGCTTGCTGTACCCGGCGCACAACGTGAGTAACTTCGCCACGAATGTAAATAAATGCATACTTGGCGCGAATTGCGTAAGAAGCGATGATGCAACCTTCAATTAATACATGGGGATTCGCCATGAGCAGTGGCGTATCTTTACAAGTACCAGGCTCTGACTCATCGGCATTAACAACTAGGTAATGATCTTTATTGTCACCTTGTGGAATGAAGCCCCACTTCATACCGGTAGGAAATCCTGCGCCGCCGCGACCACGAAGGCCAGAATCTTTTACTAATTGAATAACTGCATCGGGCTCCATCTTGAGCGCCTTAGCGGCTGCCTCATATCCACCATGGCGCTTGTATCCAGCAATTGTGAATGAATCTTTCTCATCCCAATGTGCCGAAAGTACTGGTGCAAGTTTTGTCATTTATTTGCCACCCTTTGATAGCTTCAAACCAAGCAGTGATGGCTCGCCAGCTTGTACGCCTTCATTTGCTAAGCCATCGCTAATACCAGCAAGAACTGCTGACGCTTGCTTCCATGTCACTAAAGAATTTGGACCACGAGTGGGTGCGGGTGGATTTCCACTGCGCATCTTGTCTACTAAATCTTTAGCTGATTCAACGGTCTGGTTATCGTAGAACTCCCAGTTGGCCATCATCACCGGTGCGTAATCGCAGGCAGCGTTGCACTCAATGTGTTCAAGTGAAACTTTGCCATCACTTGTTACGCCATCATTTTCAATTCCAAGATGATCTTTGAGTGCACCGAAAATTGCATCGCCACCCATAACTGCGCAGAGGGTATTTGTGCAAACACCAACGTGGTACTCGCCTACTGGGCGACGCTTGTACTGGGTATAGAAGGTTGCAACAGCGCTCACTTCTGCGGTTTCTAATTCAAGTAATTGTGCAATTAATTCAATTCCCTCACTTGTGACATAACCAGCAAGTGATTGCACATAATGAAGTAACGGCATGATTGCAGAGCGAGAGCGTGGGTAGCGCTTGATGATTGAATCCATAATGGTTAATTGCTCAGATGTGTATGCCATTAGCGATCAACACCACCCATCACAGGATCGATTGATGCAACTGCACCGATGATGTCAGCTACTTGCGAGCCTTCACACATTGCAGAGGTTGCTTGAAGATTATTGAACGATGGTTCGCGGAAGTGCACGCGGTATGGGCGAGTTCCGCCGTCGGAGATCAAATGCACACCGAGTTCGCCGCGAGGAGATTCCACCGCGGTGTAACTCTGACCGGCAGGAACGCGGAAGCCTTCAGTTACTAACTTAAAGTGATGAATAAGTGATTCCATTGATGTGCCCATGATTTGGCGAATGTGTTCGAGTGAATTTCCTAGTCCATCGCCACCGAGTGCCAATTGTGATGGCCAGGCAATCTTCTTATCGGCCACCATTACTGGTGCACCTTCTAGCTTCTCTAATTTATCTGCACATTGTTCGATGATTCGAAGTGATTGCTCTAATTCATTTACGCGAATTAAGAAGCGACCATAAACATCGCAGGTATCTGTTGTGACCACATCGAAGTTGTAATTCTCGTAACCGGAATACGGTTGCATCTTTCGCAAATCCCATGGCATTCCAGTTGAGCGCAAGACTGGGCCAGTAATTCCCAGCGTTGTACAGCCTGCTAGATCCAAGAAGCCAATACCTGCAGTGCGCTTCATCCAAATGGTATTTCCAACGAGCAACTTCTCATTATCTTTAAATGACTTGCGTAAATCCTTAACAGTCTCGCGAACCTTTGCAATTGCATTAGCTGGTAGATCTACTGCGACACCACCAGGGCGAACATATGCCATGTTCATGCGAAGACCAGAAATCATTTCAAATACATCGAGAACTTTCTCGCGCTCACGGAAACAGAAAATCATCGGTGAAAGCGCACCAAGTTCGAGGGCTCCGGTGCCAAGTGCCACCATGTGGGAGGAGATGCGATTGAGCTCCATCATCATTACGCGAATTACATTGGCACGCTCTGGTACATCGTTGGTAATACCAAGCAACTTCTCTACACCTAAGCAATAAGCAGTCTCATTAAATAGCGGAGCTAAGTAATCCATACGAGTAACGAATGTGACGCCTTGTGTCCAACTACGGTATTCAGTGTTCTTCTCAATACCCGTGTGGAGATAGCCAATGCCACAGCGAACTTCAGTGACTGTTTCGCCCTCTAATTCAAGGACAAGTCGAAGTACGCCGTGAGTTGAAGGATGCTGTGGTCCCATGTTTACGACAACGCGCTCTTCTTTCGCTGCGCCAATTTCGGTAACTAAGGAATCCCAATCGCCACCAGTAACGGAGAAGACAGTACCTTCGGTGGTTTCACGCGAGGATGCATATGGATCGGCATAAGTGCTCATTAGCGATATGACCTCCGCTCATTTGGTGGTGGAGTCTCTGCACCTTTGTACTCAACGCTAATTCCGCCGAGTGCATAATCTTTACGTTGTGGATGTCCGCGCCAATCATCTGGCATCAAGATGCGAGTTAATCCTGGATGGCCATCGAAAATAATTCCAAACATGTCAAAAGTTTCACGTTCATTCCAATTGCAACCTGCCCAAACTTCAACGAGTGAAGCAAGGTGCGGATCAGAATCTGGAACTGAAACCTCTAAGCGAATTCGCTGATTTTTTGTCATTGATAGCAAGTGATAAACCGCGTGTAGTTCGCGATTTTCATCAGCTGGGTAATGTGCACCACTCACTCCCACGCACATTTCAAAAAGTAATTTGTCGCGAAGAATTAAAGCAACTTCCATCAACCGAACTCGCTTGATGTGGAGCGTGAGTTCGCCGCGATCGACAACTACTCGCTCAATTGCATCTGCAAAATCTGGATAGGCGCGCTCTAGATCATCTGCAACTTGATCGAAGTAACTTCCAAATGGGCGCTCTGCAGATCCAAGTGAAAAAACGCTACGAACCAATCCGCCATAACCTGAAGTGTCACCGCTACCAGTGGCACCAAACATTCCACTTTGCTCGCTCATCGCAGAAGTCCCTTCAGCTCAATAGTGGGCTTTGCGGCGAGCGCTGCTGCTTCAACTTCCTTGATAATGCGTTCCCGATTTGGTCCAAGTTTTTCTTCATAAATATTCTCGTGAAGTTTCAAAATTGCATCCATCAACATCTCAGGACGTGGTGGGCAACCTGGCAGATAAATATCAACGGGAACCACGTGATCGACACCTTGCACAATTGCATAGTTATTAAACATTCCGCCGGAAGATGCACAAGCACCCATTGCAATTACCCATTTAGGCGCTGCCATTTGATCGTAAATCTGTCGAAGTACTGGCGCCATCTTGTTAGAGACTCGGCCCGCAACGATCATTAAATCTGCTTGGCGTGGGGATGCGCGGAAAACTTCCATTCCAAATCGAGCTAAGTCATAGCGTCCAGCACCGGCTGCCATCATTTCAATTGCGCAGCAAGCCAAACCAAATGTTGCGGGCCAGAGTGAGTTCTTGCGCATGTAACCGGCAAGTTTCTCAACTGAAGTGAGCAAGAAGCCACTAGGTAATTTCTCTTCTAAACCCACAATTAATCCCATTCCAATCCACCGCGGCGCCAGACATAGGCATACGCAACAAAGACTGTAGCAATGAAGATAACCATCTCAACTAAGCCAAAGACTCCGAGCTTGTCGAATGTAACAGCCCAGGGATAAAGGAAAACAATTTCAATGTCGAAGATAATAAAGAGCATTGCAGTTAAGAAATATTTAACTGGAAAGCGTCCACCATCTGCAGCTTGTGGACTTGGTTCGATTCCGCACTCATACGCTTCTAACTTTGCGCGGTTGTAACGCTTCGGCCCAGTGAGCGCGGCTGCGACAATAGAGAAGGCAGCAAAACCGAAGCCGAAGGCTCCGATTGCGAGAATCGGTACATATGGATTCGAAGCGGAACTCATAATGAGCGTAATACTAGGGTGGCTCAGCGGGAGTAAATACCCGTTATGGCTTTCTTGCGCTGTGAACTGCGACAACCCCGCCCGTTAAGTTCTGCCATCCGACCCCGGCCCAGCCAGCCGCGCTGATGCGAAGGGCCAAATTGGCTTGATCTGGCCAGGCTCGAATTGATTCAGCCAAATAAATGTAGGCATCAGGGTTGCTGGCCACTTTCCGGGCAATGACCGGAAGGGCGCGCATTAAGTAATTGGTGTAGATCAGGCGAAATGGCTTCCAGGTTGGTTGGGAAAATTCGGTGACAACAATTCGGCCACCACTTTTAGTAACTCTTAAACATTCGCGGAGTGCCTTATCGAAGTCTGCCGTGTTGCGAAGTCCAAAGGAAATTGTGACTAGGTCAAATTCATTATCTTTAAATTGCAAATTCAGTGCATCGGCTTTCACAAAATTGAGTTTCGGATATCTCTTTCTTCCCGCATTTAACATTCCTTCAGAGAAATCGGCTGAGATAACTTCGGCACCTGCTGCTGCAAGTGGTTCACTTGAGGAGCCAGTTCCTGCCGCAAGATCGAGAATGCGCATTCCTGATTGAGGAGCAATTACTGCGGTTGTTGAACGACGCCAAGCTTTGGTGCGTCCTAAACTCAATAAGTCATTAAGTAAGTCATAGCGCTTTGCAACGCCATCGAACATGGCGGCAACTTCATCTGGGTCTTTATTGAGATTCGCTCGTGCCACCTGCTCATTCTGCTAGTACCTTCGGTCTAGAACAACTCAGATCAGGGAGATCTACTTGGGCGTAACCATTGAGCATGGTTTAAGGTAGAGCCATGTCAATTTCATTCTCTGGCCCAACACTTCGCCATGCCCTAGTTACAAAGAGCACAGTTGCTACACACCTCATGCTCGTTACGGGTGGCGTCGCCTTTCTTGCCCTGCTTGCGCAGATTTCACTTCCTATCCCAGGTTCACCAGTTCCAGTAACTGGTCAGACACTTGGCGTGCTTCTCATTGGTAGCAGTTACGGCGCAGCACTTGGCAGTGCCACATTCCTTTCTTACCTTCTTATTGGCATCGCAGGGGCACCAGTATTTGCCCACCAAGGTGCCGGACTTTCACGTCTACTCGGCGCAACAGGTGGTTATCTCGTCGGAATGCTCCTTGCTACCTACTTAGTTGGCTATCTATCTGGTCGCAAATGGGATCAACGTATTCAAACTTCAATTTTTACAATGCTTGCTGGCTCCGTAGTGACATTTACCTTCGGTTTAATTTGGTTGCAGGCTTACACCGATAAGAGTTGGAGCTGGACTTTCAATGCAGGTCTTACGCCATTTCTTCTTGGTGAAGCAATAAAAATTGGAATTGCCGGAACTTCACTCCCCGTTATTTGGCGAGTAGTTCAAAAGCGACTCAACTCCAAATAATTTGTGTCGCATCTAATTCCAGTTACCACCACTCTCTTAGGTGGACATCTACCACTGCTTGATCTACTCAGTGATGACACTTCCCTTTCCTGGGTTCGTGGTGACGATGGATTAGTTGCCTGGGGTGAACATGCCCGCGTTAGCGTCTTTGGTCCTAATCGCTTTCGTGATGCACGCAATTGGTGGCACGAACAACTCAAGACTTTCTCAATTTCTAATTCGGTAAATGGTGCAGGTACTGGACCAGTTCTCTTCTCCTCCTTCTCATTCTCCGAAGATGAAGAATCAATTCTTATCATTCCTAAAGTTGTAATTGGCAAACGAGGAAATAAGGATTGGATCACCTGGATCGGGACCCAGGGCCAACCAGAGTTGCCCACTACGGCTGCACCTGAACGAGTAAGTGAATTTGAGTGGCAAAGTGGATCACTCTCTGCTTCTGAGTGGAAAGAACGTGTTGCACAAGCAATCGAAATCATTAAAAGTGATGACCTCGACAAAGTTGTACTTGCGCGAGATCTCGTTGCAAAAACAGATAGTGAGATTGATGTTGTAAGAATTCTGCGCAAACTTGCGGCGCATTACCCACAGACCTGGATATTTACAGTGGCTGGATTGGTTGGGGCTACCCCAGAACTTCTGCTGCGCCTCAATCGCGGCATGGTTACTTCTCGCGTACTTGCCGGCACTATCCGCAAAACTGGAGATGATGCTCAAGATTTGCCACTTGCTGCCTCGCTTGCACGCTCCTCGAAAGATTTGGAAGAGCATGAATATGCGGTGCGTTCTGTAGCTCACTCACTTGAACCATTCTGCTCTTCCACAAATGTGCCAGAGGCGCCATTTGTTCTGCATTTAGAGAATGTTATGCACTTAGCAACCGATGTCACTGGCGTAATAACTGAAGCAATTAATCATGTAGATGTATTTACTTTAATTGAGCAACTCCATCCATCTGCGGCGGTCTGCGGCACGCCTACCCAATTTGCTCGAAATGTTATTCAGAATTTAGAGGGCATGAAGCGCGCCCGTTATGCCGGGCCAGTAGGTTGGATCGATGCTCGTGGCGATGGTGAAATCGGTATCGCACTTCGTTGCGGATTGATTGAAGCCGGCCAAATACGCCTCTTTGCTGGCTGTGGAATTGTTGCAGGATCTAACCCAGATGATGAACTGGCAGAGAGTGAAGCTAAATTACTTCCGATGAAGATGAGTTTAGAGCGAGGCTAACTTAGCAATTGTTCCTCTAAGAAATTCTGCAGATTTATTGCGCTCTGGGACTTTAACAATTACAACTGATAATGCGCTGATTGGTTTTGCAATTTCCCGATTGAGCTCTTGATAATTTGATACTTCCACAACATCACTAGTAAAACTCTTAGCTAGCGCCATGAGATTAACGTCTTGCGGAGTTCCAAAAATATCTTCAAAACCAGCGACATTTGCTTGTGGCAGTGTGGAGAAGATTCCCCCGCCATTATTGTCAATCACGAAAATCCGGAGCTTCACTTTTCGTGCCGTTAGCAATCCTGACATGTCATGAAGAAAAGCAAGATCGCCGATAATCGCAGTGGCCCCGCTATGTACCTGAGCAATACCGGCCGCAGTAGAAATGTTGCCATCAATTCCGGCTAGCCCCCGATTGGCATAGGTAGTAATTCCACTGCGTGGTTTTGCAAATGCTTCTAAGTCGCGAATCGGGCGCGATGAAGAGATATAAAGTGGCGCCTCAGATAATCCTGCTGCAATCGCCCTGGCAATCATCCCTTCCTGCCAGTCATCAATTCCTGCAATTACTTTTTCGCTCTCTGCCGAAGCAGCGTTCCACATTTCCAACCACTCGTTATCTTCGGATTTTTTCTTGACCGATGGCAGGGATGTAAAGATTTCATCAGCAGTTCTGAGTGAGTCGATCGTGGCGGTTCGCGGATCTATTACGGAGATGAATTCGCTCTCTGCAATTAGTGCATTTATTGATCGAGATAAAGTGGTCCGGCCAATGATGATTACCTGCTTGCAATGAAGTTTCTTACGATTCTCCTCTGATCCTAAATAGAGGGATGCGTGAGCTTGTGCATCTGGGAAAGAGAGTGGATCTTCTGCAATGAATGGCAATTGAGTGGCAGCAATAAAATCCTTTATCTCACTCACAGAAAAACCAGCACGGTCATGACCGACTATGACTACGGCATGTTCTTCTTTAAATGTGATTTCTTCAGTAATTGCTCGCTTTGCCGGAGCTTTAATCTCAATTTGGTTGGCTAACCAGTGAGTTGATTCATCACTAAGTAAGGGTTCATCGAATTGCAAATTGATGTGACTTGGTCCCGCTGAGATTGCATCTAAGTGCGCAGTGAGATCAAAGTTTATTTCTGACACATCGGCCGAGAAAGTTACCGCGCTACCAAAAATACCCACTTGATCAGTAGTTTGATTAGATCCAGTCTTGCGCAATCGCGCTGGGCGATCGGCAGATAAGACCAAGAGTGGAATTGCCGAGTGATGGGCCTCTAGTACTGCAGGGTGGTAATTAGCTAACGCGGTTCCGCTGGTGCAGACCACTGAAACGATTCGCTTGCTCGCCTTTGCAATACCTAGGGCAAAGAATGCTGCGCTTCGCTCATCGATTGAGACATGGAGCGTAATTACTCCACTCTTACTTGCCTGATAGAGCGCAATAGATAGCGGTGCATTACGAGAACCTGGTGAGAGAACAACATCTTTAACGCCAACTTCAATGAGCTGGCATACCAGTGAACGGGCGAGAAGAGTTGAGTTATTCACGATAACAACTTCGACGTTCTCATGATTCGATTCTTCCACCATTCGAATCGTTCGGCTGACACATCTAATCCCTCAAGCACTGGTTCGCAATCTGCAATCTCAATACATCCATCGACTATAGGCAGATCTGCCACATTTGAACGCATCAGCGATGCCGTTGCTAGCCCGCAGGCAAAATCTAACCGCGGAAGTGCTGCGGCAAGTTTCAATCCATAAGAGATTCCCACAGCACTTTCAAGTGCGCTGGAAACAATCACAGGAAGCTTGTGATGCTCAGCCATTTTTAGCGCACGAACAATTCCGCCTAGTGGTTGAACTTTGAGCATTAAGAAATCAACTGCGCCTTGTAAATCAACAGTAAAAGGATCTTTCGCTTTTCTTAGGACTTCATCTCCGGCAATTAATAAGGGGATTCTAATTTTATTTTTTAGCTCGCGGAGCTCTTCGACAGTAGCGCAAGGTTGTTCGACATATTCAAAGGTGCCTACCTCTTCAAACATTGCATAGAGATTGCGGAGGGCATCATCAACGCTCCAGGAGCCATTTACATCGATTCTGATTTTCGCTTTGCTATTGAGCGATTTAATCCAAGCTACTCGGGCAACATCTTCTGCCAGGTTCTCGCCCACTTTTATTTTGAAGGTAGTAACTCCTGGATAAGAAGCAACAATCTCTTCTAGCCTCTTCTTATCGTTTATCGCAGGAATTGTTCCGTTTACTGCAATTTTCTTACGTAATAAAGGTGGCGCAGGAGTTGTTGCAGCTTCAATGGCGCAAGCTAGCCATGGCGCTGATTCTTGATCATCGTATTCAAGGAAGGGCGAGAACTCCGCCCAGCCATGTTCGCCCTTAAAGAGTGCAACTTCTCGAACGGTAACGCCACGAAAATTTGTTTTTGTTGGTAGCGCTACTACACGCAATGTATCGAGCAGGGAATTCAACATAATTTTCGAGGCAACTATGGACGCTTTGGAAATTTTCCGAAATCTGGAGCGCGCTTCTCTTTATAAGCATCGCGCCCCTCTTGACCTTCTTCAGTCATGTAGAAGAGCAAGGTGGCATCGCCGGCTAATTGTTGAACACCGGCTAAACCATCATCTGCTGCATTCATTCCCGCTTTCAACAGGCGAAGTGCAATTGGCGAATTACGTAACATCTCGCGGCACCAAGAAACAGTTTCGGCTTCTAATTGCGCAAGTGGAACAACAGTATTTACTAAACCCATGTCGAGTGCTTCTTGCGCCGAGTACTCTCTCGTGAGAAACCAAATTTCTCGTGCTTTCTTCTGGCCCACATGTGCCGCTAATAATCCAGCCCCATAACCACCATCGAATGAACCAACCATTGGACCGGTCTGACCAAACTTTGCATTATCTGCAGCGATAGTGAGATCGCAGACCACATGTAATACATGGCCGCCGCCGATCGCCCAACCAGCAACCATTGCAACGACTGGTTTAGGAGTGCGTCGAATTTGAATCTGCAGATCTAAAACATTGAGTCGACCAATTCCCTTTTTCGCTAAGGAATCATTGCCAAGATAGCCATCATCTCCGCGCACGCTAATGTCACCGCCGGAACAGAATGCTTCAGTGCCTGCGCCAGTAAATATAATTGCGCCTACGCTCTCATTATCTCGAGCTAAGGAAAATGCTTCTTGTAATTCAATAATTGTTTGTGGTCGGAAGGCATTTCTTACTTCTGGGCGATTGATAGTTATCTTCGCCATTCCTTCACTGACTTCGTAAATAATATCGGTGAAGTGCAAACCTTCGGCTACGCGTTGCCATTGTGGAATTGCGCGACTACCAAAATCTCGTTTTATCGGCTTGCTCACGATGGCTCCTCTCCGATTCAAGCGATAGCCTACGGTGATAATGGTGAAATCGTCACGGCGGGAATTGCTCGCTACGGAGCAGGGGTGGTCAATCCCACAGGTGATGGCTGCTCTTGCTGGCGCAATTGAAGGCACGGGGCCAGCACTTGGATTTGGCAGTATCGCAAGTACGGAAGTTCCAGAAGAGATTGCACTTGTTGTAGGTACGAGTGGTTCGACTGGAGATGCAAAAGAAGTAGCACTCACCAGAGCTGCACTCTTGCACTCTGCAACAGAGAGCAATAGATATCTTGGTGCAGAAATTGGTGACAGTTGGGCGCTCTCTCTACCACTTACTCACATCGCTGCAGTCAATGTTCTACTGCGGGCTTACTTATTAAAGAGTCAACCAGTTGATGCGCGAACTTCACATCAGCCTGCAGATTTCACTGCGATTGTTCCTACGCAACTTTTTCGAGCCCTCAATGGCGATAACGAACTCTTGGAAACGCTTATCGGAATGAAATCAATTCTGGTTGGCGGCGCCGCACTCTCTGATGATCTTTATCAACGGGCAAGTGATCGTGGGGTAAAGATTGTCCGTACCTATGGAATGAGTGAAACATCAGGTGGCTGCATCTATGACGGCGCGGCTCTGCCTGGCGTTACATTCACCTTAGAAAGTAATGGCGAAATCAGCATTGGTGGAAAAACGCTAGCCAGCGGATATCTCAGAGCCGGTCAACTAGATGCCACAAATTTCAAATCTGGCATCTTTCGCACGCGTGATTTTGGAAAGTTAGAGAATGGAAAATTACAAGTTCTTGGTCGCGTAGATGACATCGTCATTACTGGCGGGGAAAATCTCTCGCTAGATCTCGTCGAGTCTGTACTTAAAAACTTTCTTAAAAGCGAGGAGTGCGCTGCCTTCACAGTTGAAGATGCCGAATGGGGCGCAGCACTCTGCATCGCAACAATCAGTGAAGTTAATAAAGAGGTAATTAGTAATCTCCTTGAAGAAAGTATCGGAGTTCACGCAAAACCCAAGCACTTCACAGTTGTAGATCGAATTCCAAGAACTAGTATTGGCAAAGTTGATCGCCGCCAACTAGGAGTAAATAAATGAACTTTAAAACTTGGCTCATTGGGGCGAGAGTAAAGACGCTGCCTGCTGCGGTCTCGCCAGTTCTTGTTGGAACAGCACTTGCTGGAATGGATCGACATTGGTTGCGTGCACTTCTTGCCCTTATTGTGAGTTTGTCACTTCAAATTGCAGTCAACTTTGCAAACGATTACTCCGATGGCGTTCGTGGCACTGATGAAAATCGAGTAGGTCCTACTCGATTAGTTGCTGGTGGATTAGCTTCAGCTAGCGCCGTAAAACGTGCAGCACAGATCTGTTTTCTCGTAGCTGCGATTGCTGGTGGCGTACTTGCAGCGCAGACCTCTTACTGGCTACTAGTTGTGGGTGTAATT
This sequence comes from Actinomycetota bacterium, assembly GCA_009697555.1. GTDB lineage: Bacteria > Actinomycetota > Actinomycetes > Nanopelagicales > Nanopelagicaceae > WLQV01. Next base: position 11,940 of record WLQV01000008.1, read on the forward strand.
GCAATTGCAGCCGCCTGGTTTTATACCGGTGGCTCAAATCCCTATGGCTATTTAGGTTTTGGTGAGATTTCAGTATTCATTTTCTTTGGCTTAGTAGCGACCATGGGTACCTACTATGTTCAGAGCGAGCAGATCACACTCTTAAGTTTCATTGCGGCTATTCCTATGGGAGCTCTCTCCTGCGCAATATTGATGATCAATAACTTACGCGATCGTGCGCAGGATGAGTTAGTTGGCAAACGCACATTGGCGGTGCGTATCGGAGATCGAGCAGGTAAGCGACTCTTCATTCTTCTTATCCTTCTTGCACACCTAGCCGCCCTGGCAACTCTTACGCCATTTGCAGTATTCACACTACTTATTGCACCACTCTCATTTGACCTTGCTCGAAGTGTCGGTTTGGTTACTGAGCGCCAGGCTTTTATTCCACTTCTCGGCAAAGCCGGTCGGTTGCAACTCATTTTTGCAGTTGGACTATCAGCAGCTCTCTGGCTCTCGACTTAACTGGTTGCGGTAAAGATCGCTAGGATCTGAGCATGCTTCGAGTTCTTGTGATTGTTCTTCCACTGATCTTTCAAATCTACTGCCTCGTTGATTGCGCACAGACTCCTGCTGAGAAGCTGCGCAACCTGCCAAAGTGGGCATGGATCGCCATAATTATTATTTTCTCACTGATCGGTTCTATCGGTTACATCATTGCTGGACGCGCGCCTCGAGGTGGTTTTAGTTCTGGACCTAAGCGTCGAGTCCTGCCACCTGATGATGATCCAGACTTCCTCAAAAATCTATAAGTTTTAAATTAAGTCATAAAAATAAGGCCCTACTCAATTGAGTAGGGCCTTATTTTTTATTGAGATATTTATTTTGCAGCTACTGGCTTAACTGGACGAACTGGCTTTGCACCAGCTGCTGTTACAGCTGCAG
>WLQV01000080.1 GCA_009697555.1 Actinomycetota bacterium
AAAGTCAATCAAGAGTTAGCAAGTTATGTCGATGTGATGTTTGGAAATGAAGAAGATTTCATTGCTGCACTGGGAATCTCGGTAGGTGGGGCAGAACCTGATTTCTCTGGCATTGATTTACAGCGCCACGAGAGCGTTCTTAAAGCAACAGCTGCGAAGTATCCCAACATGTCAGTAATTGCCGAGACGTTGCGCCATGTTCATAGCGCCTCCGATAATGATTGGTCAGCAATCGCATTTGCCGATGGCAAAGTTCATCACTCAAATTCCTATCCCCACTTGGAAATCCTTGATCGCATTGGTGGCGGCGATAGCTTCGCATCAGGATTTATTTATGGAATGTTGGAGTTCGGTGATCCTGCGATTGCAATTAATTACGGAGTTGCACATGGCGCACTCGCTATGACAACTCCTGGTGATACATCAATGGCTACCCTCAAAGAGGTGAAGAACATGGTGGCTGGCGGGAACGCACGCGTCTCTCGTTAATTCCACTATGAAGCTCCGAGCGCTCATTCTTGCTCTCTTGCTCTCGGCATCAAGTACTTCTCCTACTCACGCTGATGTCCTGACCTCCGACACCACTATGGTTTTAGTGAAAACCATTAACGGAACCATCACCCCAAAATCAGTAAGAGCATCAAGCGATGGAACAGTAAGTGCTCACAACATGATGTATCGCCACTCTGTAACCCTCTATGACGCAGACACCATGGAACTCAAAGCGACCATCCCAGATAAAGTTGATTTAAACGCCTTAGGTTTTCCGCAATATTCAGGTGCTTATAAAGGTGCACCAGTAGAGGGTGTCTACTCTCCTGATGGTAAATACATTTATGTCACCAACTATGCAATGTATGGCAAGGGCTTTAATCATGAAGGCCACGATGATTGCAAAGCAACAAATCCTTATGATCGAAGTTTCCTCTATCGAATCAATCGCGAGAGTAATGCGATCGATGCTGCTTACCTAGTCGGCAAAGTTCCTAAAGTTGTTCAAGTCTCCCCTGACAATAAATGGATTCTCGTGAGCAATTGGTGTTCATACGATCTCTCAGTTATTTCAGTTGAAAGCCAGAAGGTTGTGAAAACTATCAAGATTGGCGCCTACCCTAGAGGCATCGTCATTAAAAAAGATTCCTCACTTGCCTATGTTGCTCAGATGGGTGGCACCACAATCCATGAAATCAATCTCACCAACTTTGCTAAGCGCACACTCACTATCGGATTAAATCCGCGAGCACTGGTTCTCTCGCCCGATGAAAACACCATCTACGCAACCTTGAATTCATCGGGCAAAGTCGTCGCGTACGACTTCACTCAAAAGAAAGTAATCCACTCAGTGAAGACTGGTAAAGCATCGCGCAGTCTCGACATCTCTACCGATGGCTCTGCCCTCTTTGTTGTGAACTTCGATAGCGATACAGTCTCGAAGATTCGTACCTCAGACTTTGCCATTCTTCAAAGCATTAAGGTCTGCAACGAACCAATTGGAATAACCTACGAACCAACTATGAATCGCACCTGGGTAGCGTGCTACAAAGGTCAGATCAAGATATTCGATAACCGCTAAATCTTCTTGTAACCCGTCGGACACTTGGGGGTCTTTCCACTCACAACCAAGCGGGCTTTGCCCTTACTGCACGTAATCTGAATCAACTTAGTAGGGGCAGGATTTTTTACAGATGTGATTGCACTTTTAATCGTGAAGACTTCAGTTACGAGATATTTCTTCGCGAATTCAGGATCATTCTGGTAGTTTGAAAAATTCTTCCAATCTTCGCCAATAACCACTGCATACTGGCAATTTGATCCTGGCATTAGTTGAGTCCCGTTCGAGCGATTTGAATTGCCTGGGTAGTACATAAGGCAGTTATCGCTGAAGGGAATTAGGTAGACAGATGCGGAGCGGTCAGCTTGGCCTTTAATAGGAAAGGCTGAACCGAGGAAACACCAACGTTCTACCGGGACAATTGAATCTTTTTTCGAGCCAAGTGATTTCCAGTTATTTACACAATCGTAGTATTTACTCTTCGCAGTGTCAGCAGCTTTGAAATCTCGAAAGAATCCTTCGATTTGAGAGAACTCCTGAACGAAATCAACATTTGCTATTTTGGGCATTGGAAATTTCCCGCTAAAAGTAAAAGTCTGCGGAGTGCAGCCTTTTTTCTCAATAGAAATAGAATTACGGACATAAATTTCAGGATATGTGAGAAGGGATAGATTGCTTATGACAAGCTGGTCTTCTCCGTATGGAGTACCGGCACCCGCTGTGGCAATGCTTTTTATCCTTTGGCTAAGAAGAGTGTTTCTATCTGCCGTTAAATTCCCAGGGAAATAAACTGACATAAACACAGCAGTCTTTTTCCAAATCACGTTATCGACTGAGAATTCAGTGATCCCTGGTTTCACAATTTGCGTAAATGATGGTGAAAAGTAATTCTCATAATCACTAGTTGAAATATCCACTGTGAGGTTAGGTAAATTCCAAGTATTAGGACAGCCGGGCAACTCCGCTTTTGCGACATTGGGCAGAGCAAGTAATCCAATTAAAGTAAGGAAGAAGAGTATTCGCTTCATTTTCTGAGCGTATCTCTCACTGTCTGGCAATTACTTCTCTAACGGCTAGTGGCGCGGTACCGCAACAGCTACTTGCACCGTTAAACCACCATCACACACCACAGAGCTACCAGTCATGAAGGTTGATTTTGGACCGGAGAGAAAACAGATGAGCTCGCCAATCTCTTCCATAGTTCCGGCTCGACCAATTGGATGCGAAGCTCCCCACTCTTTTAGCGTCTCCTCAACGGTGTTATTGCCCTTATGTAGCTCTGCAGCACTTCGCAAAAGTGGTGTATCAACTGAGCCAGGAAGTACTGCGTTAACGCGGATATTTTCGGCTGCATAGTCAATTGCAAGAGAGCGTGTGAGTGCATTGATTGCGCCCTTGGATGTGGAGTAAGCCAAGACTTGTTGCTGAGTCACAATTGATTGCACCGATGAAACGTTCACAATTGTGCCGCCGCCCACTTTGCGCATCTCTGGAATCGCATGCTTGGCGGTAAGGAACATTGACTTCACATTAATGTCGATCGTTTTATTCCAAGTGTCTTCCGAAGTTGTTTCAGCATCTCCGTAAGTCTGAATTCCGGCGCAATTTGCTACTCCATCGACTCTGCCAAATTTGGCAACGGTTGCCGCAATAGCAGCTGCAACAGCGCGATCATTGGAGACATCGGTAGGGATTGCTATTACTGAAAATCCAGCGGCAGTGAGATCTTTTGCGGTGCGCTCTAGCTCTGTTACATCGACATCGAGGAGTGCAACTTGCGCGCCATATTCACAGAACTTCTTTGCGGTGCCTTGGCCAATTCCTTTAGCTGCGCCAGTGACTACGTAAGTCTTGCCTTTAAATGGTTGATCCGACACTTGTACTCCTATTTCATCGGTGCGAGCGAGAAGGCAAAATCAAAGGTTTTGCTCTCGTGCGCTTTGAAACGAAGAGCGGTGCCGCGCTTGATTGATTCAGCTAAGCCAAATGTTGGATTGCTGGTGAATGGCTCGAGACCGATGTTGTAATTCATGCCAAACCAAGGCCAGCCACGAGTGGCACCAAATTCCTGCCAATACCAAACATATTTAAGGTCTGGTGATTTCCAATCAAGGGTTGCTTGAAGATTATTAGTCGGAGATGTCACTGTGTAAGTCTGGTTCTCCATCTCAGTTAAGTAATAAATATCAGATGGTGCACCATAGGCAGGCATTGTGCTGGCATCGAATGTCTTTCCATCTGGGCCAACTGCATTAGGCCATGCAAATGGTGTGTCATCTTTTACTCGGCGAACTTGGCCACTGCGTTCGTCCTCACCTGGAGTCGCAGTTGCTTTGCCCTTGATAAGAATCTGTGATTGCTCAGTAAGGAACTTAGGACCAAATGTGACGTGAAGTCCGTACATAGTGTCGATTTCTACTGGCGAGAGATTGACGACCGTATCTTTCAAAGTAAAGCGCGCATCTTTATGGTTGAGTGTGAGTTCGCGATTAATAACAAAGGGATACTTGAGAAGTTTTACCGAAACATTGACTTTCACAAATTCTGGAGACTCTTCAATTGATGTGACATCCCATGGAAGAAGTGCAGACTCACCATGTTGGCCAAAGTCGGCACCATCTACATCGGTAGGTGCGCCGCCACTTGGGAAAATTACCTGCCAGCCACCGTGGTACTCATCCATAAATGAACCGAGTGGACTTGGGTAATTTGCATTGGGGCGTCCATCTGGAAAATTATCATTGCGCATCCAGGAGAGATCTAAATCTGTTGGCTTATAAAGAATCTCGTAGAGATCGCAACCGCGGCCAAGGAGAAAACTTAAGCGAATCTTCTCATTCTCCATAACGAGAATGGGATGCTCTCCTAAACGTAAATTACTTTGAACGCGGGCTCCGTAGTTGCGCATGATCTACCTTTCGATTCTGGTGCTGTAATTCTTGCCAATCTCGTGCGATTTGGGAAGAGCGTCTTATCTAATGATCAAAAATTGGCTCGGGGTTTTCATAAACCTGACCATTGGCGCCAAAGATCAAGAAGCGGGTAAAGCCGCGAGTGAACCAGCGATCGTGAGTTACCGAGACGACTGAGCCTTGATATTGCTCCAGTGCTGATTCCAAACTCTCCGCACTCGCTAGATCCAAGTTATCGGTTGGCTCATCTAGGAGAAGCAGAGTCGAACCAGAGAGTTCGAGCATTAATACTTGGAAGCGAGCTTGCTGTCCACCTGAGAGCGATGAGAAGCGTTGCTCTGCTTGATTATGAATTTCATATTTTCCGAGCACGCTCTTGGCCGGTCCGAGTTGCAGTGAATATTCCTCCCAGAGAATTTCCAAGAGCGACTTACTTTCAAACTCTGGATGGGCATGTGTTTGGGCGAAATAACCAACAGTTACACGTGCACCTAACTTAAACTCCCCCGTGAATTTCACAGTGGGGTCGCCAGAAATCATGCGCAAGAAGTGAGACTTTCCGCTGCCATTCTTACCAAGTACGGCAACTCGATCACCATAAAAGATTTCGAAGTTAAATGGATCGGTAAGACCTTGCAGTGCAATGTTTTCAAAGTTTGCAACGCGCACGCCGGTGCGTCCACCCTTCAAACCAACTCGAACATTCTGCTCAGTTGGCGGTGGCGGTGGCGGACCAGCCTCTTCAAATTTACGTAGTCGCGTCTGCATAGCACGATATTTCGGTGCCATCGCAGGAGAACTCTTCGTCTGGTTATAAAGAGTTAGTACCAATTCCTTAAGTCGTGAGTGCTCTTCTTCCCAGCGCTGGAGAACTTCAGCAAACCTTGCATTGCGTGCCTTACGCGCTTCATGCCATGTTTCAAACTTTCCACCATGCACCCAGGTGCTATTTCCGGCCGCTCCCTCTTCAAGTGTGA
>WLQV01000081.1 GCA_009697555.1 Actinomycetota bacterium
CCAATACCAAACGATCTGCCTCATTAGAGAGCAGAACCATTGGAGTTGTTGATGAATAAGTTGGTTGATACAGCTTGGCGTAATTTGCTACTGATGCAGGAGTTCCGGTGATGCGTGGCGCAGCTTTGAGTGCACCAAGCATCAATGCAATTCCATCATCGCCAGATAGACCCAAGTTAAATCGAGCTGCATCTTCCTCAGTCAATAAACTTGAGAAATCAGTCTTGGTGTTGTCATAGAAACCAGCACCAGTTATCTCACCAATTGCTTGGCCAGTGAAGGTGGCTGTACCCAATGCATCTTGGAAGTTCTCCAAGATTGCAACTGTGGAGTTAATGCTCTGTTCGGCAATAACATCATTAGTTGTAATGCCATCCATATGAGAGCTCTTAGTTGGAAGTCCACCAAGGAGGCCGATAAGAAGGAGGGCGGAGCGTTGTGGAATTCCGTACGGCTTGATCGCCGCTGGATATTCCAGTGCAGGTCGACCAAGATTCTGGCTCCATGCAGTTAGTACTGCACCGGCAAGTCCCAATTGTTGCAAGGCCAACATGTGGCCATTAACGCCCTTGGCAGCGCCAAATGCAGCGCAACCCTTGATGTTGGGATCAGCAAAAACACTGAGCAAGTAGAAGAGATCGCAACCAGTGCGTAGCGCAGCGGACACGTTAGTGGCGCCGGCCATCATTCCTGAAGCATCTGCCACACCTGGATATGTTTCATTAAATCCAGTGATCAGTGGACCAGCTCCGGATGAACCGTAGATGATTACCTTCTTCATACTCGTTGCAAATTTTGCCTTAGCAATATCGACGAGTTCCTTCATCAGCGGAATGCTCTCTGCCGCATTCCAGCCATAACCACCATTGGTCTTGCGATCAAAGGCGGCAACAGCGCGTCCACTTGCCAACATCTGGCTTGTAATGTTCTTGCCAGTATTTGCGCTAAATGGAGTTAACTCCTCGACAGTCTTGCCATTGGGAGGTGTATAGCCTGGGTAGGCATAAGTTGGGCGGAAGCCATGTGCCCAGAAGTACATCGAGCCATGGAAGTTTGCATGTGGCACGCGGATTTCGTAGACAGCGCCATTGGAGAGCGCACCTGTACATGTTTCAACACTGGTTTTGGCATCTGTTGTACAGGTAGGAGCAGCAGCTGCTGCTCCAGCGGTTGGGATTGCGAGAGCAGTTGCACCAACGAGAAGTGCGGCAGCGCTAACAATCGCTAAGGATTTACGAACGTTGAGAGTTTTCATTATTTGGCACTAAATCCCTTCGGTAGAGAATCGGCCCCGATTGCAGGACGGGTCCAAGTCAATTCAGTGACTGGACCAGTACCAGAATCAGTAGTCCACATTTGGCGAGTTGCTCCAACTGGCTTCAATGAAGCAGTCGCATCGTATGCGCCAACCCAGAAGCCGGTATAGGCGACGTGTGAAGTAGCGGAGTATCCAAGAGGTGCAAATCCTGCACCTGTGATGGAGGAACCGTTCTTCTCAAGGTAAGAAATAATGTTCTTACGTGTAACGCCGGTCTTACCCACATTTACGAGGAGTGAAGTCATTTGATAAGCAATGTTCATGCCTTGCAGAACGTTGTTATCCCAAGCCTTGTCACCCTTATTGAAGTCAGTATTGATCTTCTTGAATGCAACCACGAATTCATCGGTGGCATCAGCTGGTGCTGGTGCATGTGATGAAGTGATTGTTCCACCGAGAAGAGCAGCACTCGTAGCCAATGGAATTCCCTTGGTGTAGAGAATGGTCTGGAAGGTGGTGGCATCTGAGCCAACGCTGATAACAACCCACTTCTTTGGCTTGTAACCAATCTTGTTTGCTGATGCAACAGCAGCCGCGTATGCAGATGCAACAGCACCGACAACAACAACTTCGACGTTATTGTCTTTGAGCTGTGTCATCTGCGCATCAAGTCCATCTTTTTGAGTGCCTGCAACAAATGTTGCAGCAGTCTTGCGAGCTTCGAAGGTGTATCCAGCTGAAGCAAGTCCAGCAACAGTATTGCGACCAAAGTCATCGGTCTGATACAGGATGCCGATCTTCTCAGTAGTGAAGGTTGCCTTCATGTACTTGCCAAGAATCTTTGCTTCGGAAACATAAGTTCCAAGGCCACCAAATGTTGTTGGGTACTTCGAAGGAGTGGTGTAGAGACCGCTGTAACCACTGTTAACGAAGAGATCTGGAATTCCGCGACGGTTGATATCTTTTACAACCGAAAGGTGAGTTTGAGTTCCGACTGAACCAATGAATGCGAAGATCTTCGCTTTATTAATAAGATAGGACGCAGTTGTGATCGTTTTGCCGGTTTTGTACTCATCATTTTGAACTTCGAGACGAATCTTGCGTCCGTAGACGCCGCCCTTAGAGTTCACATAATCAAAGTAGGCGCGCATTGCGTCATCCACTTTGTTATATCCAGGAGAGGCTGGGCCATCTTGTGGCAATTGCATGCCCAAGACGATTTCAGTATCGGTTACGCCTGGATCATTTGCTGCATTTGCCGGCAAAGCGCTAAGCGCCAGGGCACTGATAGCGATTCCAGCGGTCACCGTGGTGGCTCGTCCAAATACTCGACGAGTCAGAGATGCACGTATTTTCACTGCGTTCACTCATTTCTTCTTAAGTTGTGTCACCTGGGTTCGAGGGAGAACCAGCGACAGCTGAGGCGGGTGGCCCCATACGTACCCGACGGTAACAGAAGTCACATGCTTAGCAAATGGAAAATGGGGGGCGACACCAGGGGCTGGGACTAATTACTTATGTTTTTTATGGTGAATTGAGCCAGAAAGCCCTCCAGGGCTAAGGACCACAGTGGCAACTAATAGCAGGCCGGTAATCAAGGCTGGCAGATAGTCAGAGATCCGAGTGGGAACGGAGAGGCGCGAAGTTACTGCCCCGATCCAATCTGGCAAGAAGACGATGATGATGCTGCCGATCATTGCGCCACTTATGTTGCGAATACCACCCAAAATTGCTGCTGTAAGAAGTGAGAGCGAGAGTGACACTGCATAAACACTGGGGCTAACAATTCCGCGCAATCCATAGAGTGCTCCGGCCATTCCAGCAAAAGCTGATGTCACCATAAAGATAAAGATTCGACTGCGACCGACATTAACGCCCTGCAGTGATGCTGCAATGTCATGGTCACGGAGTGCTCGCCACGAACGACCAGTTCTCGTATTAAGAATATTCAGTGCAAAGAAAAGTGCAATGGTTGCAAAAATTACTGTGACTATAAGTTGCCATTTCTCAACCGGAACATCACCAATTACTTTATTAAGCCAAGCTGGTGAACTTCCAAAGTCAACGCTGAAACCAATTTCACCCGCAAAAACGGATTCAAAACGATTGGCTAGAGAAGGAATTGCTAGCGCTATAACAAGGGTGGTTCCAGCTAAATAAGGGCCACTCAATCGCGCCGCCGTTACGCCAAGTAGCAAGCCCGCAAGCGCAGAAACTAAGACGGCTATTGGAATTGCCAACCACAAGTTCAGATTAAAGTTAAGGATTGTGAGAGCGCTGGCATAACCACCAACTGCCATCAGTGCTCCTTGGCCCAGTGAGATCTGACCAGATGCGCCGGTGAGTAAAGTAATTGAGAGAACTGCAATAAAGATAATTAACGCGACAGAGAGCTGGCTCTGATTATAAGGATCGAGAAAAGTTCCTACGAGCAGAATGGCAATAGCAAAAAATAATGCACGAATCATATTCTTTTTAAACACGTCGCACCTGCTTGCTTCCCATTACGCCATTTGGTCGCACGAGTAGGACGACGAGAAGCAGGATAAGAATTGCCAAAAAGATGTCTTCTGGAGACCTATAGAAATTAACAAAAGAAATAACATAACCAACAATTAGCCCACCGAGTACTGCGCCTGGCAAGCTATCTAGCCCGCCTACTACCGCCGCGGTAAAACCAATAATAAGAATTAAATCTAATGAGCTGGGCGATAAAATTGATGACGGTGCAATGAGGAGTCCGGCAAGTGATGATGCCGCCCCAGAAATTATCCAACTTAAAATACGTACTTGAGTAGTACGTATTCCACTGAGTTTTGCTACCTCTTGATTAAGCGCCGTGGCCCGCATCGCAAGGCCAGTTCCTGTCTTGCGAAAGAAGAGAGAAGTCAACACAAGGACAAGGGCAACAATTGCAATAGTAAAAATATCAAATGCCGTAAATGGCATCTTGCGTCCTGCAACTATTAGCCCTTCAATCGCAACTGGTGCAGGAAAGCCACGCTCTTGTCCGACCCAGAACATTCCAGCTAGTGCTTGCAGCAAACCAAGAATGCCAAGAGAGGCAATAACTGGAATCGTGGCTTTCATAGCTGGACTATTTAAAGCTTCAGCGCGATGTACGCGAGAGAGCGGCCGCATGACAAGAATGTCTATGAGTGCGCCAAGCATTGCACCTGCAATGAGTGCAATAACAAAAGCGAGCCAATAACTCTTACCGCTAATAATCAACGTTGATGCAATGTAAGTGGTGAACATCGCCTGTCCCATTTGAGCAAAGTTAATAATTCCAGCACCACGCCAGACCAGTACCAATCCCAGGGCAACGATTGCATAAATCGCACCACGTGCGGTGCCTGAAAAGAAAGCCGATAGAAATAGATTCATTAGTACCCCAAATATGCAGCGCGTAATGTGGCATCGGCGCGCAATTCTTTAGCAGGGCGATCGGCAACAACTTTTCCTAGAGAGAGTAAGACTCCCTGATCTGCAACACCGAGTGCGGTAATTGCATTCTGCTCAACAAGTAGAACGGAGAGCCCAGTCTTGCGACATAAATCATTTACCGTTGCAATGATTTGCTCGACGACTAATGGTGCAAGGCCTAGAGATGGCTCATCTAATAAAATTAGCTGTGGGCGTGCGACAAGTGCTCGTGCAATTGCCAGCATTTGTCGCTCACCGCCGGAGAGCGTTCCAGCTAGTTGTTTGCGCCGCTCCTCCAGCCTGGGAAATAGTTCATATACTTCTTTACTTGCACTCTCTAAGTCCGCACGATTCTTACGCCGGCGAAAGAGCCCGCCCATCGCAATATTTTCAGCAACTGTGAGTTCGGAGATAACTGCATGGCCTTCTGGAACATGAGCCACTCCTAGGCGCACGATCGCCTCGGGCTTGAGCCCAATTAACTCTCTTCCATTCCATTTGATTGAACCACTACTTGGTTTTTCTAAGCCAGAGATGGTGCGAAGCAGGCTGCTCTTTCCCGCGCCATTTGCACCAATAACAGTGGTGATCTCTGAAGCCTTTGCAGTAAAGGAGATGTCATCTACTGCAGTGACCGATCCAAATTGCGTTGTTAAATGTGAAATTTCTAGCGTCATTGCGCACCACCCAATGTGTGGCCACTGCTACTTGAGTCGGTACCCAAATAGGCGGCAAGGACTGCGGGATCGCGCTTC
>WLQV01000082.1 GCA_009697555.1 Actinomycetota bacterium
AGTGATGATGAGTGGGGTAGAAGCTGGGCTGAAATCATGCAATATCGCTTCACTTCTCAAGGTCCACTCGATGGCCATCCAGTAGGCAATCTCTTGCTCGCGGCGCTCTGGGATCGCGATGAAGATCCAGTTGCGGGGTTAGATCGCGTTGGCGCACTTCTTAAAGTTGTCGGACGCGTCTTACCAATGGCGGCAGAGCCACTGGACATCGAAGCAGAATTTGAATTAAGTAATGGCGAAACTGAAATTGCACGAGGCCAGATTGCAGTAGCAGGTGCCAGTGGTCGACTCCGCAACCTCACAATTATTCCGGAGAATCCACCGGCCCGAATTGAAGCGCTCTCTGCAATTGCACATGCCGATTGGATAACGATGGGGCCAGGAAGTTGGATCTCTAGCGTTCTGCCGCACCTGCTCATTCCAGCTCAACGCGATGCTCTGATTTCTAGCAAAGCGAAGAAAATTCTCCTTCTTAATTTAGATCCACATCCGAGCCAAGGGGGCGATGAATTGGCGGGGAAGAGTCCGCAAGAACATCTCAAGTTGATTGCAAAATATGCGCCACATCTCACACTCTCCTATGTCATTGCGGACACATCAGTGGTGCAGCAACCAGCTGAACTCGAAAAATTGGTGAAATCCTTCGGTGGGCGCCTCATTACCGCAGATTTACGCCAAGAGCGGGGAAGTATTCATCACAATGTGGAAAAATTGGCTCAGCTTTTGGCCAGCGTAATGAATGAAACACTGGTTGGATAAGCCCATGGCCATGACCGCAAGTGTGAAAGATGAGTTGAGTCGCCTAGCGATTACCAAGCCTTGTTGCCGCAAAGCCGAAGTTTCAGCACTTCTTCGTTTTGCCGGTGGGCTTCATGTAACCGGCGGAAAGATTGTGATCGAAGTTGAACTCGATGCAGCCCAGAGTGCGCGCAGACTTCGCAAAGAGATCTCCGAAATTTACGGACACGATAGTGATCTTGCCGTTCTCTCATCAGGTGGCCTACGTAAAGGGTCACGTTATGTGGTTCGGGTTGTTGCCGATGGTGAAGCACTCGCTCGCCAAACTGGATTAGTAGATGGAAATTCACGACCAGTGCGTGGTTTGCCACCACAAGTTGTTTCGGCTGCAGTCTGTGATGCCGAAGCTGCATGGCGCGGTGCATTTATTGCTCATGGTTCACTCACTGAACCAGGACGCTCATCGTCATTGGAAATTACCTGCCCAGGACCTGAAGCAGCGCTGGCACTTGTTGGCGCGGCTCGTCGCTTAGGAATTGCGGCAAAGGCACGAGAAGTTCGTGGCGTAGATCGAGTTGTGATTCGCGATGGCGATGCCATCGGAGTTCTGTTAACTCGCTTAGGCGCGCACGAGAGCGTTCTTGCATGGGAAGAGCGGAGAATGCGCCGTGAAGTTCGCGCAACTGCAAACCGCCTTGCTAATTTTGATGATGCCAATTTACGACGTTCGGCCCGAGCTGCAGTTGCGGCATCAGCTCGCGTGCAACGTGCGATGGAAATTCTTGGTCCAGAGATTCCCGATCACTTAAAGCAGGCGGGCGAATTGCGTATTAGTCATGGTCAGGCAAGTTTGGAAGAGCTTGGCTCACTTGCAACTCCACCAATGACCAAAGATGCAATCGCTGGTCGGATTCGTCGACTATTAGCGATGGCAGATAAGCGCGCATCAGATCTTGGTATTCCTGATACTGAGGCTGGGCTCTCACCAGATTTGCTCAATTAGGAGAGCGCTCCGATAAGATTGACGTAGTCCCAACGGCGTGGCAATCATGTCAACGTTGACTAAAAATTCTTTATAGGTAGGACACTTACATGACAAAGATCGGCATCAACGGCTTCGGTCGTATTGGACGTAACTTCTTTCGCGCCGCGATGGCAAACCCTGGTATTGAAATCGTGGGAATTAATGACCTCACAGATAATGCCACCCTGGCCCACTTGCTCAAGTACGACTCAATTCTTGGTCGACTTGGCGTAGAAGTTACCTACACCGATGACACCATCACAGTTGGTGGAAAAACGATTCGGGTCTTTGCCGAACGCGATCCAGCAGCTCTGCCATGGGCCAGTGTTGGCGCAGAAATCGTTATTGAATCAACTGGAATTTTCACTAAGGCCGCAGATGCACAGAAGCACATCACGGCAGGTGCCAAGAAGGTAATTATCTCAGCGCCCGCAACCGATGAAGACATCACCATTGTCATGGGCGTTAATCATGAAAAATACGATGGTGAAAAGCACAACATCATCTCTAACGCATCGTGCACAACCAACTGCCTTGCTCCCATGGCTAAAGTACTTAATGATCAATTTGGAATTGTGCGTGGCTTAATGACTACTGTTCATGCCTATACAAATGATCAAGTAATCCTTGATTTTCCACATAAAGATCTACGCCGAGCACGCGGTGCGGCAACAAACATCATTCCAACCTCAACTGGCGCAGCCAAGGCGATCAGTTTGGTTCTGCCAGAGCTCAAGGGCAAGCTCGATGGATATGCGCTTCGTGTGCCAGTTCCTACCGGTTCGGTTGTGGATCTCACTGTGGAGCTATCCCGTGAAGTTTCAGCATCAGATATCAATAGCGCTCTGAAGGCAGCAGCTGCTGGGCCACTCAAAGGAATCATGTCGTACACCGAAGATCCAATTGTTTCCTCCGACATTGTTACCGATCCACATTCATGCATCGTCGATAGTGGTCTTACCAAAGTTATTGGATCAACAGCGAAAGTTGTTGGTTGGTATGACAATGAGTGGGGTTACAGCTCTCGCTTAGTCGATCTCATTACTTATGTAGGTCGCTCGCTCTAATGTCAGATTTGGCATCGCTTCCTATCTCTGGAAAGCGAACCTTTCTTCGCTGTGATCTCAATGTTCCAATCAAGAAAGGTGAGATCACCGATGATGGGCGAATTCGAGCATCACTTCCCACTATAAATTTTCTCCTGCAAGGTGGGGCTGGAATTGTTATCGGAGCGCACTTAGGTCGACCTAAGGGTGTTGCAAGTGCAGAGTTATCACTTGCACCGATTGCTAAGCGGTTGAGTGAATTACTGGGGCGCGTCGTCACATTCGGCCCACTTACTGGCGCGATTTCTGCCGGTGAGGTGCATCTACTTGAGAATTTGCGCTTTAACAACGCAGAGACAAGTAAGGATGCTCAGGAGCGAAAGGGCTTTGCCCAAGAGTTAGCGCAAGGTGTCGATAACTATGTGGGAGATGGATTTGGCGCAGTACATCGCAAACATGCCTCAGTCTTTGATCTGCCAGAACTTCTGCCACACGCACCTGGCTTACTTGTTTCAGCTGAAGTTGAAGTCTTACGTAAGTTAACGCAGAGCCCAGCAAAACCGTATGGCGTTCTTTTAGGTGGCTCAAAAGTTTCAGATAAATTGGCAGTCATCTCAAATTTGCTCGACAAAGTTGATGTCATGGCAATTGGCGGCGGAATGGTCTTTACCTTTTTAGCTGCTCTAGGACATGAAGTCGGAAAATCTCTACTTGAGGTCGAAATGATCGATACCGTAAAAGAGTTGATTGCCAAAGCCAACAATTTAGGCGTGGAGTTACTTCTTCCTACTGACATTCTGGTTGCCGATGCATTTGCCGCTGATTCACCTGCGAAGGTGGTTGCAGCAGATCAGATTCCAGTTGAGAAAATTGGGTTGGACATTGGCCCAGAGAGTGCGGCGAAATTTGCTGCTGCAATCGAAGGCTGTCAGACCGTTTTCTGGAATGGCCCGATGGGAGTCTTTGAATTTCCGCGATTTGCAGAAGGAACCCGCGTTGTTGCGCAAGCACTCACTAAAGTTGCGGGCATTTCCGTCGTAGGTGGCGGAGATTCTGCTGCGGCAGTTCGCGCCCTTGGCTTTAATAACGAAGATTTTGGGTACATTTCAACCGGTGGTGGCGCATCCCTGGAGTACTTAGAGGGCAAAGAGTTACCAGGATTAACCGCTTTGGATATTAAGTAAGGGGTGATGATTTATGCGTAAGCCATTAATGGCCGGCAATTGGAAGATGAATCTCACTCATCTCGAAGCGATTGCCGTGACCCAGAAACTTTCCTACGGCCTTACCGATAAAGATTATGACGCAGTCGATGTTGCGGTCATTCCGCCTTTTGTCGATATTCGTTCAGTACAGACAATGGTCGATGGTGACAAATTGCGTCTGGCCTATGGCGCACAAGATGTTTCACCGGAGAAGCCCGGTGCATTTACCGGCGATATTTCAGCATCGATGTTGGCAAAGCTTGGTTGCAGCTTTGTGATCGTGGGTCACTCTGAGCGTCGCACGATTCATGGCGAAAGTAGCGCGTTGGTAAATCGCAAGGCCCGCGCCGTACTAGATCATGAGATGGTTCCTATCGTCTGTATTGGGGAAGAGCTCGCGATTCGTGAAAGTGGCGGCCACGTCAACCACGTTCTCACTCAGCTTCGGGAATCTCTGGCTGGAATCCATAAACCAGATTTAAAGAAGATTGTTATTGCCTACGAACCTGTATGGGCGATCGGAACTGGGCGCACGGCAACACCACAAGATGCCCAAGAAGTATGCGCTGCAATTCGCCAAGAGTTAGTGAAGATTGGCAGCGCGGAGATTGCCGAGAATTGTCGAATTCTTTACGGTGGATCGGTAAAGGCGATCAACATTGTCGAGATCATGAAAGAAGAAGATATCGATGGCGCGTTGGTCGGCGGAGCGAGTTTGGACCCTGAAGAGTTCGCGCGAATCGCCAAGTTCTACGCTCAGAATTAGTAAGTACCTGCCTTCTTAAGTATCCTTATCCAGTGGCCGAGAATTCGGCAGATGTCGAAAGGTGATAGAAATGAAGTTAGCACTATCAATTCTCCTGGTGATCACCAGTGTTCTGATGATCCTCTTGGTGCTCCTTCACAAGGGCAAGGGAAGCGGCCTCTCCGATCTATTCGGTGGCGGTATCAGCTCCAACTACGGTGGCTCATCAGTTGTTGAGAAGAATCTCGATCGCATCACAATCGTGGTTGGCGGACTCTGGTTTGCTGGCGTTGTCGCGCTAAGTTTGGTTCTTAAGTAATTCTTATTTTTTTAACTTACCTTTCTTAAGGAGTAAAAATGGCAGGTGGAAGTGCAATCCGCGGTAGTCGCGTCGGTGCTGGCCCAATGGGTGAAGCAGAACGTGGCGAATCGATTGGTCGTTTCCAAGTCTCCTATTGGTGCTCCAACAATCACGAGACAAAGCCATCCTTTGCCGAAGATGGAACCGTTGTTATTCCTGATCAATGGGATTGCCCTCGCTGTGGTTTTCCAGCAGGTCGCGATAAGAACAATCCACCTAGCCCTGAGGTAAATGTTCCATACAAGACTCACTTGGCTTATGTAAAAGAGCGTCGCACCGATGTAGAAGGCGCAAAGATTCTTGAAGAA
>WLQV01000083.1 GCA_009697555.1 Actinomycetota bacterium
CTACTTCAACTCAGAATGCCACAACTCAGGCAACACCATCCGCAACACCAACACAGACTCAATCATCTACACCAACACCTGCTCCTGCAAAAGTTGTAGTTCCTGCTCCAGTAAAAAATACTGCGAATGGCACATTTACCGGTCCATCAGTGTTCGTAAGCTATGGCAATGTTCAAGTAGAGATCACAGTCCGCGATGGAAAGATTGTCGATGCGCAAGCGCTCCAATCTCCTAATGGTCGCAGCCAACGTTTTAGTGATTACGCACTCCCACAATTGCGCCAAGAGACCTTGGCTGCGCAGAGTTCCAGCATCAATAACATCTCTGGTGCTTCATACACCTCGTATGGTTGGTACAAATCCTTACAAGGAGCGCTCGCCAAAGCTGGTCTGTGACATCATCAGACCATGGCACGCATTCAAGAGGAGATAGAAGTTTGGGGAACCATACTTTTCATTGACATCGCTTCCCCTGATGCCAAAGAAAGTGATCTACGCAGCGCCCTGATTCCAGTGCGCGATTATGTGCACCATGTCGATGAGGTCTTCTCCACTTATAAACCCGCATCTGTCATCTCGCAATTGCGCCGCGGTGAGATAAAAATTGATTCCTGCAGCGCTGAAGTTATTGAAGTCTGGAACCTTTGCAACACTGCGCGCGAACTTACCGATGGCGCATTCAATCCATGGGAAGTTGCTGGCGGATTTGATCCATCTGGTTTAGTTAAAGGCTGGGCTGCTGATAAATGTGCCGATATTTTGCAAGAAAAAGGCGTGCGCCACATCTCCATTAATGCCGCGGGAGATATCACGATGCGCGGTGGCCTACTAGAAAATGGCGAAGTAAAGCCATGGGCCACAGGGGTTGTGAATCCAGAGAAGAAGTTAGAAGTTGTAAAAGTCTTTGAAACATTTGATGGTGCAATTGCAACAAGTGGAACGTACGAGCGCGGTGCGCATATTCATGATCCTTACACCGGACTCATCGCCATTGGCGGGCTCTCTGCAACAGTGAAGGGCCCAGACGGTGCAATGGCAGATGCACTTGCGACAGCGCTTATGGTGGCCGGAAAAGATGGCGCAGTCTGGTTTAGCCAACCAGAGTTAGCGAATTATGAAGCATGGGTAGTAGAGCGCGATGGAGCAAATGCTTGGGGCGTTGGCCCGACTACTCAGTGATCTCGTCGAGAACTTTTAATTGATCCTTTGATAAATCAATCACCTGAGTAATTTCGCGCACTTGTTCGACAGTGCGAGCACTAGCAAGTGGTGTTGAAACATGTGGTTGCGCACGGAGCCAAGCCAGCGCAACTGCAGAGATTGAGCAACCAATGTCATTTGCGATTTCATCAAGGGCTGCAATAACTGCCCAGCCCTTATCGTTTTGATAAGCCGCAACACCGCCTGAACGCACCGATTCCACACTCTCGCCTTTGCGATATTTGCCGGAGAGAAAACCACGAGCAAGTGAGAAGAAGGGGAGCATCGAAATACCAAATTCTCCAACTACATCAGATTGACCACCTTCATAAGCAGTGCGCTCCATGAGGTTGTAGTGATCCTGTAAGCCGATGTAACTTGCATAGTTTTCACGCTTGGAAATCTCTAACGCACTGCGCAAGCGATCTGGCTTATGTTGTGATGCGGCGATGTATCGGACTTTTCCGGCAAGTACCAACTCATTAAATGCAGCGAGAGTCTCTTCCTGTGGCACATCTGGGTCATCGACATGTGCGTAATAAATATCAATGTAATCACTCTGCAGCCGGCGCAACGAGTCATCACAAGCTGCTGCAATGTTGTCCGCGGAGAGCCCTTTTCGAGTGGAGAGCATGCTCACCTTTGTGGCGATCACAATCTTTTCTCGGTTCTTGCGCGCCTTCTGCCACTTGCCAATGATCGTTTCGCTCTCGCCTCCGACATTGCCATCTTTCCATTCGGAGTAGACATCTGCGGTGTCGATGAAATTACCGGCGCTATCGAAGTAGGCATCGAGGACTTGGAAGGATTGCGCCTCATCTGCGCTCCAGCCAAATACATTTCCGCCGAGGCAGAGGGGATGAACCACGAGCGAGGTTTTCGGGAGAGTTAACATGGGTTAAAGATAGGGCAAGATGTAGCCATGGTTGAAACGACAGGTGGCTTTACATCGAGTGAGTTATCTCGCGAAGCACAGACTCTGCAATTACTTTCGCTAACAAATCTTGAAGCAATTGAAATTGGCGAGATCGCGCTGAATTTCGGGCGCGAACGCGAACTACCAATTGCAATTGAAGTACGACTCAAAGAGTGGATTGTCTTTCACGCTTCACTTCCTGGTTCTAAACCTGAGAATGATTGGTGGATTGGTCGCAAAGCAGCGGTTGTTCTCAAAACTGGAAATTCAACAATGTTCGAGCGAGTTAATGCGGAAGAGCAAGGATTTGATTGGTATGAAAAACATGGCGTTGCCGAAGAGCTTTACGCAATTCATGGTGGCGCAATACCGCTCAATGTAAAAGGCCTTGGCCTTGCTGGAATTCTTCTCATTAGTGGCTTGCCACAAGTTGAAGATCATTTACTCGGTGTTGAAGTTATTGCGGAATTTTTAGCACGCAAGGGAGAGCTTGCGTGAGCATTTGGGTCTGCGGTGAAGTCCTCATCGATTTGATTCCAGATAGTGCCGGAAAAGTTCAAGCAATTGTTGGTGGCGGTCCTGCAAATACTGCGAAAGCCCTAGCAAAACTTGGCGCAGGCGTTGAATTTATCGATGGGATTTCCCTTGATGACTAT
This sequence comes from Actinomycetota bacterium, assembly GCA_009697555.1. Taxonomy (GTDB): domain Bacteria; phylum Actinomycetota; class Actinomycetes; order Nanopelagicales; family Nanopelagicaceae; genus WLQV01. The sequence continues at coordinate 2,772 of WLQV01000083.1, forward strand.
GGAAAATCTGCACGGAGTGAATTAGAGCAAGCAGGTGTTGGGCTTTCTCTTTCCTACGCAAGTAATAAACCAACCTGCACTGCCAAGGTGAGCATCGCCGCCAACGGAAGTGCCACTTACGATTTCGCAATCGATGGCACTGCAACATTTGATTTTGCGCATTCTTGGCTACCTAGCGCGCAGCAATTAAAGCCCTCGCTTTTGCACATTGGGACACTTGTTACTGCGATCGAACCGGCCGCTGGAATTCTCCATGAATGGGCCCTTGGGGTTGCAGATTTCGCACCGATTGTCTTTGATCCCAACATTCGCTCGGCGGTTATAAGCGATCGCGATCTCTATGTTGCAGCTGTTGAAAAATGGGTGGCAATCTCCACTGTCGTAAAACTCAGCGATGAAGATGCCCACTGGCTCTATCCCGATATTTCACCAATCGCTCTGGCCCAACGTTGGATTAGTGAGGGTGTGGCACTTGTCGTTATCACTCAAGGTGAAGCAGGAATTATCGGCGTAACAAGTGATGAAGTGGTTGAAGTACCAGCGCGCAAAACCACCGTTATAGACACAGTCGGTGCCGGAGACACTGTCGGTGCAGTTCTTGTTGAAGCAATTGTTGAAAGTGGCGTTCTCGCAATTAGCGGTGAAAAACTTAAATCTCTCCTTGATCGCGCAGCAGTGGCTGCCGCAATCACCTGCAGTCGCAGTGGCGCACAACCACCGACTGCCGCCGAAATTTCTACTGCAATGGCGGGCTAACCATGCAATTTATTGATGATGCAGATTTTCAGGTAGCAATTGATTTAGATCAAGGTGCGCGCATTGCATCTCTGACATGGCGTGACATGCAATTTGCAACTCCCTTTCGCGGCGACCTGGCAAGTTATGGCTGGTTTGCAATGGCGCCATGGACTGGTCGAATTAGCGAAGGCGAAATAGCAGATGCCACTGGCAAAACTTTTACTCTGCCACAAACGCTCTATCCACCACATGCCGCACTTGGTTTTGGTTACACCGCATCATGGCAAGAGGTGGGCCCTGGCCGCTCACGTTTGGATTTACCCAAGCCCTATCAAGGTGCAAGTATCGAACAGACCATTGAAGTACTCGATGATGCAATTCGCTGGAGCATTGAGTACGACGCGGGTAATTGTGAACTTCCAGCCTGGCTGGGTTTACATCCTTGGTTTAATCGCGATCTCGATCAAGGCGATTCTGCTGAAGTGATCTTTACTGCAAAGAAGATGCTGGCGCGCGATGATGAGAAAATTCCGTTAGATCTTGCAAGTGGTGGAAAATTAATTTCACCAACGAGTGGACCTTGGGATGATCAATTCACTGAAATTTCTGGCGTTCCAGCAATTGTCTGGGGAAATGCAGCGCGGATTGATATTGAAAGTGATGCACCTTGGTGGGGAGTAAACACCGAAGATAATGATTCAGTTTCGCTACAACCCATGAGCGCACCTAGTGATGCAGCGAAATTAGGAATTGTTGGCGAGCATTATGTTGAGGCGCTTTTTACTTTCAGCGTTGAATAGAGCTTAAACTTTAGAGAGCGTAAAGCGATACCCAACATTGCGCACAGTGCCGATGATGGATTCAAATTCTGCACCTAACTTGGCGCGCAAGCGACGGATATGAACGTCAACAGTGCGAGTGCCACCGAAGTAGTCGTAACCCCAGATCTCTTGAAGTAATTGTGCGCGGGTGAATACTCGCCCAGGATGTTGTGCGAAGAATTTCAATAGCTCAAATTCTTTAAAAGTCAGATCAAGTGTGACGCCTTTAAGTTTTGCTGTGTAAGAAGCCTCATCAATGACAATGTCACCGGTGCGAATTTCGCCAGCACTTGGGTTAGCAGCGCTAGTAGCGGCAAGGTGCTCACCGAGTGCAATTCGAATACGCGCTTCAACTTCGGCAGGACCAGCAGTATCGAGAATGACATCTGATACTTGCCAATCTGCAGTCATCGCAGAGAGGCCACCCTCAGTTGTAATGATAATGATTGGCGCACTAATGCCAGTGGTGTTCATCAATTTTGTGAGTGACTTTGCACCAGGAAGATCGCGACGTGCATCAAGAAGTACAAGATCAACTTCTGGGACATCAACGAGAACGCTCGCCTCTGCGGGAAGAATGCGAACTTGATGTTGAAGCAAACCGAGTGCAGGTAGGACTTCAGCGCTAGCACCAAGAGTGTTGGTGAGTAAAAGTACGCGAGCCACTTTTTTCTCCTGCGGATTAATCTGCCAAATCTGACCGCTTTGTCAGGTGGCGATAATTAGGTAAGGATAGCGCTGTGAAATCACTTGCTCCAATCGTGATCGTGTTGGCACTCGCTAGCGCGTATGGCTTCTGGCATAAGAGCTCTCGGGGGCGAATTCGTACGAAATCTGGTGCCGGAAAAGGCGCTCTTACCGCAGCCCAACTCGGCGCACCGCTGGGCTCGCGAGTGACGCTGCTGCAATTCTCAACAGTCTTCTGTGCCCCGTGCCGTGCTACCCGATCATTATTGGAAGACATCACTTCACAATTACCTGATGTCGCGCATATTCATTTAGATGCGGAATCGAATTTAGAACTAGTGCGCGAACTCGATATTCGCTCGACACCTACGACCCTGATTCTC
>WLQV01000084.1 GCA_009697555.1 Actinomycetota bacterium
CAAATAGGCGGCAAGGACTGCGGGATCGCGCTTCACAACTTCAAATGAGCCGCTGGCTATTACCTTGCCAAAGTTAAGAACATAAACTTGATCTGAAATATCTCTCACAAAATCTACGTGGTGTTCCACAATTAAAATACTGCAGCGGCGCTTGAGGCCATCGATCAATTTCGCCAACTTATCAATCTCATCCTGTCCCAAACCTGCCGCTGGTTCATCAAGTAATAACAATTCTGGTTCGCACACTAGAGCTCGTGCAATCGCGACAGCTTTGCGATCTGGGTAGGTAAGTTCACTGGGATTTTTATCGGCAAATGCAAGTGCACCTGCCCAAGCAAGTGCATCTTGGGCTTTGCGGCGCAAGCGCGCTTCATCTCTACTTGATAAACCAAATAAATCTCGTGCAAAATTAGATTTGCGAAGATGATCTGCGCCCATCATTACATTCTCAATAACTGATAGCCCACTGAAGAGACCAACGCCTTGCAGCGTTCGCGAAATGCCAAGGGCGGGAAGTTCGTAAGGGGCCGGCCAAGAAAGGCTCTTGCCGTTAATCGCGATCGACCCCGATGTTGGTTGGACTAAGCCTGAGATTGCATTAAAGAGCGTGGTCTTTCCTGCGCCATTAGGACCGATCAGGCCAACAACGCTATTTGGTGCGACATCAAGATAGACATCATCAAGTGCGATAAGCCCACCAAACTCAACTCGCAATTGCGAAATCGAAAGGAGCGTTGATTTACTCATTATTTATAAATTCTAGGCACTCTTGGCCCAATTCGCGTGACGATTTCATAGTTAATTGAAGAGACCGCTGCGGCCCAATCATCTGCGGTGTACCCGCCACTGTCGCCATTTCCAAATATGCAGACCCACTCCCCGCCTTTCACAGTTGCATCAGGCCCTAAGTCAACAACAAATTGATCCATTGAGACTCGTCCGATGAGTGGTGCTCTCTTTCCATCGATAAAAATTCCGGCGTTCTTGGCCATACGGGGAATGCCATCGGCATAACCCATCGCCACAACACCCAGCTTTGTTTTACGTGTGGTCTGCGCACCGCTGCCGTAACCCACCGATGATCCAGCGTCAACTACCTTCACTAAATGTAGGCGAGCTTCAAGGCACATCGCAGGTTGCAGTTTCAAACTCTTTGAACTTCCCATTCGCTCGTAATCAGGTGAGAGTCCATACATGGCAATACCAATTCGTACCATTCCCATTCGCGCATCTTGATCTTGCAGCGCTGCGGCTGAATTTGCTAAATGTTGTATCTGGGGTGAAATGCCACGAGCGCCTAACTCTGTCACCATTTCTGCAAAACGCTTCTTCTGTTGCAGATTAAAATCTGAATCTGCTTCATCGGCGCGGGCAAAGTGAGAGAAGATTCCAATAACTTCTACGTCCCTCAAATCACTGCGCTCTAAGAAGGTGTTCCACTCATCGCGGAATCCACCACGCGACATTCCAGTATCTACTTCAATGTGAATGCGAGCTTTCTTCTTTAAAGCATTCGCCGCAGCAAGAACTTCGGTGAAGATTGCAATTGATGGAATTGCAATGTCGATGTCATGCGCAATGAGTTCGTTAAATGGCGCACCAGGTGATGCCAGCCAAGCAAGAATCGGCGCAGTAATTCCAGCCTTGCGCAGGGCAATCGCCTCCTCCGGAAGTGCCACACCTAACCATGTTGCACCAGCGCTAATGGCCGCCTTCGCCACAGGAATTAACCCATGTCCATAGGCATCTGCCTTCACAACGGCCATGACCGGAACGCTGCACGTACTTTGGATCAATTTGATGTTTGCAGAAATTGCAGCAAGATCGACAACCGCACGCGCTCTATAAGCACTCATTGCCGCTCCACAATTACTACAGCAGAGGCGATTCCTGCATCATGTGAAAGAGATACATGAACTTTTGCACCATCAATTAATTCAGCAGTATCACCGCGAAATAGAAATTCAGGTTTACCAGATTCAAGATTAATGATCTCTGCATCATGCCAGGCCAATAATTTATTATTGAGCGCTTTTGCTAGCGCCTCCTTTGCCGCAAAACGAGCCGCTAGTGATGAGAGCGGAAGTGCAGCTTCAGCGGCGGTGAATAAGCGATTGCGAAGTTCAGGTGTGCGCTCTAACGATTGGCCAAAGCGTTCAACATTAACCACATCGATTCCAACGCCCTCAATCATGGGGCTAATACTAAGAGTGTTGGCTATCAGATGGAAAGAAACGGTCTACAGCAATCACAAGTACTAGTAGTGCCCCACCAATAAAGAGGCCACCTAAGAGATCAGAGAGCCAATGTGTGTTGCGAAAGAGCGAAACAACACAGACGGCTGAGGTAAGTGTGGCCACTGCAATTACTAAGGGAGCGCCATTCATGTGTTCGCGTTTGGTGTAGCGATAAATCAGATACGCCAAGATGCCCCAAGTCAGGAGTGCATTCGATGCGTGACCGCTGGGATAGGAAAGTCCATTTGCATAGAGTAAATCCACATTGAGCGCCGGTTTAGTTCGCCCAATAGTGAGCTTTGCAATTCCTACAACAAGATTGAGAGCTAAGACAGAGAGGATTGCTAAGTTAAGTGGGCGCATGGATTTAAATCGGTAAGCAATGTATGCCGCTGCAATAAAGAGAATTGTGGCGGTAAGTCCACGCAAACCTAAGTTATCTATCTTCTTTAAGGTAAATACCAATAGCTTCGATAACTTAGGACGATCGGCATTAGCAATCTGTGCATCTAAGTGAATAAGTGGGCCGTTAACAATTACTTGTTGCGTGACAATAACAAAACCTAGGAATAGGCCACCGGCCCATTTCAACGCTCGGTTCATTTGAGCTCGGCGAGAGCTCTGGGAAATTACACTCACTTACTCCACCGTTACAGATTTAGCTAAATTACGTGGCTGGTCGACATCGTTGCCACGAGTGACTGCCATTTCATATGCAAAGACTTGAAGTGGGACGGTAGCAAGTAGTGGCTGCATCATCGCTGGTGCTTTAGGTAGACGAATGACATGTGTTGCACCAGTAACCACTTGTCCTTCTTCGGCAATCACAATCACATTTGCACCACGTGCCTTTACTTCCTGAATGTTGCTCGCCATTTTCTCATCGAGGGCATGTTCGGCGCCGGCCGGCATAATTGCAATGACTGGTGTTCCCTCTTCGATCAGCGCAATCGGGCCATGCTTGAGTTCGCCGCCGGCGAAACCTTCGGCGTGCATGTATGCCAATTCCTTTAATTTCAAGGCACCTTCTAGCGCAACCGGGAATCCCACATTGCGGCCGAGGAAGAGAACTGATGTCGCTGCAGCAAAGGTACGAGTGAGTTCGCGAAGTGGTTCAACCGTCTCTAATACTTGCTCAATCTTTCCTGGCAACTCTTGTAGTTGTTCGAATGCTTCGGCAACTTCGCCATCCTTCATAACTCCACGCTGCTGCGCCAAGTAAAGACCGATGAGATAGGTCGCAGCTACTTGGGTAAGGAATGCTTTAGTTGATGCAACTGCAATCTCTGGGCCGGCATGGGTATAAAGAACAGCATCTGATTCTCGTGGAATCGTTGAAGAGTTGGTATTGCAGATTGCGAGAATACGAGCACCTAGTGATTTGGCATGGCGTAGCGCCATCAAGGTGTCCATCGTTTCACCCGATTGAGAAATAGCGAGAACTAAAGTGTTCTTATTAACGATCGGATCGCGATAGCGAAATTCGCTGGCAAGCTCTACTTCGACCGGAACTTTCGCCCACTTCTCAATTGCATATTTGGCAATCAGGCCTGCGTGAAAGGCAGTACCGCAAGCGAGCACTACTACCTTGTCAATATCTTTAATTTCACGCGAAGAGAGATTTAATTCATCGAGTTGAATCTTCTTATCTTTTAACCGACCGATCAAAGTATCGGCAACTGCCTTAGGTTGCTCAAAAATCTCTTTCAGCATGAAGTGAGTGAATCCACCCTTTTCCGCAGCGCTGGCATCCCAAGTAATTTCATACTCTTTTGCCTTTTTGCTGTTGCCGGCTAAATCAGTAATTGAATAGGAAGTCGGAGTAATTGTGACAACTTCATCTTGTCCTAGCTCCACCGCGCGCTTTGTGTATTGAATAAATGCCGCAACATCTGATGCTAAGTAATTCTCGCCATCGCCTAAGCCAAGAACGAGCGGTGAATTACGGCGAACGCCAACAATGGTTTCTGGCGCATCGGCATGAATTGCAAGAAGGGTAAATGAGCCACGAAGTGAGGCAACTGCCTCACGCATTGCGGCAGGTAGATCGCCATTGTGAGATTTACGTAGATCGCTCAGTAAATGTGCGACAGATTCAGTATCGGTATCCGAGGAGAATTTATGTCCTCGCCCTTCAAGGAGGGTGCGCAGCTCGGCATAATTTTCAATAATTCCATTATGAATAACGGCAAGCTTGCCTTCATTATCTAGATGAGGATGTGCATTGCGATCGGTTGGTCCACCATGGGTTGCCCAGCGAGTATGTCCAATTCCACTATGAACTGTAGGTAGATCGGCGCCAAGTGCTTGCTCTAAGTTATTAAGTTTGCCAGCACGCTTTTCTACATAAAGTTTGCCGCTAGTTCCGAGTGCGATTCCTGCTGAGTCGTATCCGCGATATTCCAGACGACGCAGACCTTCAATAAGTGGTGTTACTGCAGATTGTGGCCCGGTGTACCCAACAATCCCGCACACTTTTCTACCTCAACTCCTGCTCGACAACTTTCGCAAGCGAATTTGCAATCTCTGAGGCGAGAGTATCACTTTGGGCTTCTACCATCACGCGAATAAGTGGTTCGGTACCTGATGCTCTCAGCAGGACCCGGCCATTGTCGGCTAATTTGGATTCGGCATCGCCAATTGCTTGAGCTACCGCAGCCGAGTGCGCAAGTTTGGCCTTATCAACATTCTTCACATTGATAAGTACTTGCGGATAGCGCTGCATGAGTGATGCAAGTTCTGCGGCAGATTTATTGCTGCGCTTCATTTCTTGCAAGAGCGCAAGAGCGGTAAGAATCCCATCACCGGTATTTGCGAAGTCACGAAGAATTAAATGGCCAGATTGTTCGCCGCCTAGTGAGAAATTGCCTTGCAGCATTCGCTCAAGAACATAACGATCGCCAACTTGAGTAGTAATAACTTTCACCCCAGCATCACGCATGGCATGTAAAAATCCTAAGTTGCTCATGACGGTGGCAACAACCGTATTCTCCCGCAGCGTTCCATCGCGAAGTGCACCGATTGCCAAGATCGCCATGATTTGGTCGCCATCAATAATTTCCCCATTGCTATCGACAGCTAGGCAACGATCGGAATCGCCATCATGGGCAATTCC
>WLQV01000085.1 GCA_009697555.1 Actinomycetota bacterium
GTAAATTTCTCAGGAAAGAGTCAACCTAGTTTTCATAGGGAGGGCTATGAACGAGCGAGTAATTCTCTTCGATAAAAATCCATTTGAATCTGCAATCTTGAGCGCTGCGCTGCAATTGCACGGAGTCTCTGTTGTGGGACAAGTGCGAAATACCGAAATAGCCCGGCGGTTAATTCAAACTCTCAATCCAGATGCACTTATTGCAGACATTGATGCCGCTCCTGTGGAATGTATGGAATTAATAATTGCAGTGCGAAAACTCAAGCCCGACTTAGGAATTCTCCTGACCACCGTGTCGCCAGATTTGCGAATACTTGGTTTACGAGATTCTCAGCTGCCACCAGGAAGCAAAATTGTTTTGAAACGTAATTTAACCGACCTTAATCTCATCTGCTCTTCGATCACAGATGCGGTTAGTAGCGCGCTAGAAAGCGCACCATCTCACTGGGTAAAGGTGAATACCCCAAGAGAAGATGAAATTATGCGCGAGAAAATTTCCGCTCTTACAGATATTCAGATCGAAACTCTACGGATGCTCTGTGATGGCTTGAGTAATAAAGAGATCGCCAAGCGACGGTTTGTCTCTGAGAAAGCGATCGAACAGATTGTTTCTCGGATTGCTGAGGAGCTGGGTTATACATACGACACTCACCAGAATTTGCGAGTCCTACTTGTGGCCGAATACTTTCACTGGCTCGGTGTTGCCCACAAGTAACTCATCTCCTTATTGGTTATATTCAACGAGTGCCACTTGATCTCCCCACTCTGCGCTCACAGTGGAATCAGGTACTCGATCACCTAGAGCGAACTGATCGAGTGACATGGATTGCATTCTTTGATGCGCGATTAGCAGCGCTCGATGGAACAACCCTCACTCTCGATTTCTCCGATAGCCGCAAGTTTGGTGCGCCACACGAATACAGCGCGGTCCGTGATCGACAAATTCAATCTTTGGTGGCAGCAATTTTTTCCATTACTGGAGAGATGCTCGAAGTGGTGGAGAAGTGAAACGCTCTCTTCTTGCGGGAATACTCCTACTTAATTGTGTCCTGGTTGGCCCAGCGCAGGCAACCACATACAAAGTAACCCTTGCGATTTCTCAGAGCTTGGCCGATGTTGAATCAACAGTGACTTTATCTGGTGCGATCGCTCCGATAAAGAAGAGCGTGCCGATTTCAATTCAAGTAAAGCTTAATGGAAAGTGGCTTCCCACCTTCCTCGCGAGTAAAACTAGCTCCACTGGTAAGTGGAAGATTGTTGCCAAGGCCACCGCCCTTGACGCCGAAGTTGCTTATCGTGCCGTTGCAAAAGTCCTCAAAAAATCTTACATATCTCCTGCAGTAACTCTGGCGGTTCAGCAACGGAGCCAAATTTCTGAACTTGAGCCACAAACACTTATTGAGCAGGCAGGTCCCGGAACACGTATTGCCGGAATCGACATAAGTAAATGGCAGCACCCCAATGATCGCCTGATTGATTTTGCCAAGATGTACAAGGCAGGTGTGCGCTTTGTAATGATCAAGGCATCAGATACCCGTGATTTATCTGATGCGCTGGCAAATAAGTGGGTAAGAGTTGATGCAATCGCGGCAAAGAGCGCTGGTCTCTATACCGGCTTTTATCACTACGCAACTCTGCCCGATTCCACTTATGCGGCAGTCATTGTTAAAGATGCTCAGACGCAAGCACAGAAGGCAATTTGGCGACTAGCAAGCATCGGTGGCTACACCACTCGCGATTTATCGTATGCGCTCGACTTAGAAAATAATTGTGTTCGGACTTCAAGTAATGGAAGTTGTGCCAAATATGCCTCTCGCAATGCAGTAACACTCTTTGCCAAAACGTGGCTTACAACTTTTGCAGAGAAGACTGGCCGCAAACCAATTCTCTATTCCTACTCACAATTTCTTGAGAACGCCATGACGCGCGATCCCGCCTTGGCACAGTTCCCACTCTGGATTGCGCATTACTCCATTAACCCGGCTGACCCATTAGCTCAGCCTGGAAAGAAAGTTGGTGGTTGTTATGTGCACTCTTGGACATCTGCCAATTGCCAATCTGAATGGACGATCTGGCAGTACTCATCCTGTGGAATTGCCGGCAAGTATGGCGTGCCAGGATCACGAGTAGATCTCAATGTTTTTCGCGGCACATCTGATTCATTTCTTAATTTGATCAAAGGTACATGGACGCCAGAGGCGGCTGACATGATGCCAGTGGGCGAAACTTCAACGATGCAGATTCTCTCGACGCAAAGTAGTGCATCAAATAAACCATTAATTTTCTCAGTAAATGTCACTCGACCCAGTGGTGATCCCGTTGTCACGGGAACAGTGAAATTTGTCGTGGAGCAACCTGCACTTCTTCCTTATAAATTTACGCAGACTGCACTTCGTTCGACAAGTGGTTCATGGACTCTCACCGTTAAGAACTTAGCGGCTGGTATTTGGAATGGAAGTGTCCTCTTTACCGACATCTCTGGAACGCATGGCGATGTTGCAACTCCGGTAATCATTTCGATCGCACCCGGGCCAACTCCATCACCAACGCCGCAACCCACCCCTAGCCCTAAGCCTGTAACCACGCCTAAACCAGTGGCGCCAGTCGATACATGTAAGAATCAAATCCGTAATTAAATGTACGCTGGTGCCCTCATGGCAACAGTAAAGAAATTGAGCGCAGGAGTCATTCGCACCGATCGCGAAATGGCTGATGGCCGCACAATCCGTTATTACGATTCGACTCCCGCAGAACACAGCGCGATTGATCAACGACCAAAAGAAGCCCAACCCGAAATTGGGCAGATGCGCTACGACGCACTCCTAGGTGAGTGGGTCTCGATGGCAGCACATCGCCAAGCGCGCGTATTCCTTCCACCTAAAGAGATGTGTCCACTCTGTCCTAGCCAAGGTGAATTACTTACTGAAATTCCTGAAAACAATTATGAAGTTGTGGTCTTTGATAATCGCTCCCCATCATTTCGACCACCAAGTACTGATTGGAAATTGCCAGTAATAGATAGCCTCAATACTCCTGATGGCCAAGCTGCAGGTAAATGTGAAGTGGTCTGCTTTACGCCACATCATGAAGGCTGCTTTGCCGATCTCTCACCACAACAAGTCCGCGCGGTCATGGAAGCTTGGCGCGATCGCACGCGCGAACTTTCGCAAGATCCCTACATTGCCCACATCGCACCATTTGAAAATCGCGGTGAAGAAGTTGGCGTAACGATTAGCCACCCACATGGTCAGATCTATGCATACTCATTTATTCCACCGCGCACTCAGAAACATCTAGAGATCGCTCGAGCCCATCACGCAAAAACTGGTCGAGTCTTAATGGATGACATTGTTGCCCGTGAGATCCACGACGATGTCCGCATCATTGCCCGCAACAAACAATGGATTGCTTACGTTCCTTACGCGGCTCGTTATCCCTTTGAAATTCATGTCGCACCACTCAAGCCAGTCGCCGACCTTGCTCTCATTTCAGATATTGCAGCAGATGCTTTTCCAGAGATTGCACTTGAAGTTCTGAAGCGACTCGATGGTGTATTTGGAATGCCCATGGCATACATGGCCTCCTGGCATCAGGCGCCAGTGCGCGAAGGTCACGATGTACTGCGTCTGCATTGGCAGATCACCAGCGTTCGCCGCGCACCTGGGAAGTTAAAGTATTTAGCTGGCTCTGAATCAGCATTTGGCGCATTTATTATGGACATGAATCCCGAGCAATCCGCCGAACAGCTCAAGAACGTTCAACTCTAAATGCGCGTATTAGTAACAGGTGGCGCTGGATATATTGGCTCTGTCGCAGTTGCGTTGCTGCGACGCGATGGTTACGACGTTACCGTCCTTGATGATTTAAGCACTGGGCACCGAGATAGCCTTCCTGCCGATGTGCGCTTTGTTGAAGGCAGCGTGCTTAATTCCGCCATAATTGCAGATGCGCTCACCGATTGCGAAGCGGTAATGCACTTTGCGGCAAAGTCATTAGTGCCTGAATCTGTTGCAAAACCTGAGTTGTATCACGATGTAAACGTCAATGGATCGAAGAATTTACTAGCGCAGATGAAACTTGCCGGCGTTAATCGCCTGGTCTTCTCATCAACTGCTGCAACGTACGGTGAGCCAGAAGTCATTCCAATTACTGAAATCTCACAGACCAATCCCACTAGCCCGTATGGTGCAACAAAGTTAGAAGTTGATCACGCAATCACAGAGGCAGCAAAGCGCGATGGACTTGCAGCGATTAGTTTGCGCTATTTCAATGTGGTCGGCGGAATTAAATTAGATCGCGGTTGGATTAGTGAGCGTCATACACCCGAGACTCATTTGATTCCCAATCTCTTGCGTTCGACTAGTGCTAATCCGATTAAGATTTTTGGCAACGATTGGCCAACTAAAGATGGCACTTGTATCCGCGATTACATCCATGTGGTGGATTTAATTGAGGCACACATCGCTGCACTAAAAGCAGCCAAGACTGGTAGCCACGAAATTATTAACCTCGGTAGCGGTAGCGGGTATTCGATTTTGGAAGTCATCGCTGCAACAAGTGCAGCACTAGGTACTGAGCTCCCTTATGAAATGACAGCGCGCAGAGCAGGCGACCCAGCAGTATTAGTTGCAGATATAAGTAAGGCGCGCACTCTTCTGGGATGGCAGCCAACTCGCGATCTCGCTCAAATGGTCAACGACACCTACGAAGCAGCGCAAGGCTAAGTAGATGAATCCAGTAGCAGTTGCCTTCGCCCAACTCTTTAATAAAGATGCCCAAGTAGTTGCATCGGCGCCGGGTCGAGTAAATCTCATCGGTGAGCACATCGATTACAGCGATGGTTATGTACTCCCCTTTGCCATTATCTGCCGCACAACTGTTGCGATTGCGAAGCGAAATGACCGCTTGATTCGCATTGCTTCGCAGCAACGCGATGGCACCATCGTAGAAATTGCAGTATCAGAGTTAATGCCAGGAACTGGCGTTGACTGGGCTCGCTATCCCCTCGGCGTTGTATGGACGATGGGAATTTCCTCTGGGCTCGATGTTCTCATCGATGGCAATGTGCCACTAGGTGCTGGTCTTTCTTCATCTGCTGCTATCGAATGCAGCATGGCAGTTGCACTCAATGAATTATTCCAATTAGGACACTCCCCCGAGACTCTCTCTAAGCTCACCCAAAAAGCTGAGAATGATTATGCAGGTATGCCATCAGGCATCATGGACCAGAGTGTTTCGCTTATGGCAAAGGCTGGTTCTGCCCTACTTCTCGATTGCAAAGACTTATCAACTCGACATATTCCTTTTGATTTGGGAAAGCACGAGCTAGAACTACTGATTGTCGATACCCA
>WLQV01000086.1 GCA_009697555.1 Actinomycetota bacterium
ACCATTCCTTATCGGAAAAGATGTTTCCCGTATCGAAGATATTTGGCAGACATCAATGGTTAACTCGTATTGGCGCAATGGTCCAGCTCTTAACAATGCAATCTCTGGTGTTGACATGGCGCTCTGGGATATTGCAGGCAAGCGCGCAAACATGCCGGTTTACGATCTGCTCGGTGGCAAGACTCGTGAAGGTGCAGCGGTTTATCGCCACGCAGATGGCAAGAGCGTTAATGAAGTTGAAGACAATGTTCGCAAATATCTCGAGCAGGGGCTGCTCTATGTTCGCGCCCAAATGGGTGGTTACGGCGGACGTATCCATGACATTAAGTCACCAGAGGGTGCACCAGAGGGTGCGTACTTCGATCCTCATGCATACATGCGCGACACAGTTCGTCTCTTCGAGCATCTGCGCAACACGATCGGAAATGACTTTGAAACTCTGCACGATGTTCACGAGCGCTTGGCGCCAATCGAAGCAGTGCGACTCTCAAAAAATCTCGAGCCTTACCGCCTCTTCTTCTTAGAAGATGCGCTCGCTCCTGAGCAGGTAGATTGGTTTGCAATTATGCGCCAACAGAGTGCAACTCCAATTGCGATGGGTGAGCTTTTTACACATCCACAAGAGTGGTTGCCACTGATTCAGAATCGCTTGATTGACTTTATCCGCTGCCATATCTCCACAATTGGCGGCCTCACTCCAGCTAAAAAATTGGCACATCTCTGTGAGGCATTTAGTATCCGCACCGCATGGCATGGCCCCGGCGATGTTTCACCAATTGGCCACGCTGCAAATCTCCATCTTGATTTGAGCAGTGCCAACTTTGGTATCCAAGAGTGGTGGGGACCTAGCGAACAGATTAAAGAAGTATTCCCTGGCACACCAGAACTTCGTGGCGCTTATGTTTACGCCAACGATAAGCCTGGTCTAGGTATCGATATCGATGAGAAGTTAGCTGCAAAATATCCTTGCGACAATACTCAATCGATTCGTCCAAAGGGATGGACTACCGCCAGAACTCCTGACGGCGGTTCTTGGCGTCCATAATGTCTAAACCAGTAACTATCACCGATGTAAAGGTGATCCTTACTGCCCCAGAGGGAATCAACTTAGTTGTTATTAAAGTTGAAACTTCTGAGCCAGGTTTGTATGGACTCGGTTGCGGCACATTTACGCAGCGCTACTTAACAGTGGCAACTGCGGTAAATGATTACCTCCGCGATTTTCTCATCGGTAAAGATGTCGCCAATATCGAAGATATTTGGCAGACATCGCAGGTGCACTCTTCATGGCGCAATGGTCCATCACTGAATAATGCACTCTCTGGCGTTGACATGGCGCTCTGGGATATTGCAGGTAAGCGCGCAGGAATGCCAGTTTACGATTTACTCGGCGGCAAGACTCGCGAAGCGGCTGCGGTCTATCGCCATGCGGATGGAAAAGATGTTCATGAAGTTGAAGACAATGTGCGCAAATTTATGGATCAAGGACTGCTTTATATTCGCTGCCAGATGGGCGGATACGGCGGAAGAGTCAGCGAGCTATCGCGCGCTGAGAACACACCACCAGGGTCATATTTCGATCCACATCAATATGCACGTGACACTGTAAAAGTCTTCGAGCATGTGCGAAGCACGATCGGCAACGACATTGAATTGCTGCACGATGTTCACGAGCGCCTAGCTCCGATTGAAGCGGTTCGCCTGTCAAAGAATTTGCAGAAATACCGCCTCTTCTTCTTAGAAGATGCGCTCGCTCCTGAACAAGTTGAGTGGTTCAAAATTATGCGCCAACAGAGCACAACTCCAGTTGCGATGGGAGAGCTTTTTGTTAATCCGCAGGAGTGGCTCCACCTTATTTCTAATCGCCTGATTGATTTTATTCGCTGCCACATTTCAACAATTGGTGGAATTACACCAGCGAAGAAGTTGGCACATTACTGTGAAGGATTTAGCGTTCGCACCGCATGGCACGGTCCGGGCGATGTTTCACCAGTAGGTCATGCGGCAAATCTTCACCTTGATTTAAGTAGCGCTAACTTTGGTGTGCAAGAGTGGTATGGACCAAGTGATGTTATTCGCGAAGTCTTTCCTGGCACACCCGAACTTCGCCGCGGCTATCTCTATCCCAATAGCAATCCAGGTTTGGGAATTGATATTGATGAGAGACTCGCTGCAAAATTTCCTTGTGATAACTCCAAGTCAGTTCCCAATATGTGGACTACTGCCCGAACTCGTGACGGGGCCTCAGCCCGCCCTTAGTCAAATCGCGTAACATTTCGTTATCACTATTCAAACCCACGGACATTCAGCAAGAGCGAGTTTGTGAATAGCCAAAGAAGTGGATTTCACCCCTGATTTTCCTTGCCTTACCTACCCGTAACACCCACAATTACTCCTGATGTGCGGTTGGCGTCACCCGGGTGCCAACTACATACAACAGGAGGAAATCCCTTGAAAAAGAAACTACTTGCTGGCGTAACTGCTGCGCTCGTTGGTCTGTCGCTCAGCCCAATGATCTCTGCAAACGCTGCAACACCACTTCAAAAAGAGATCGCTGCCATCAACAAGAGCGGCGATACTTTTCAATACTGGATCGGTCTGATCTTCTCTGATGATGCAAATGCTCAAGCAGTGAACTCAATTAAAGCTTGGGGTGCAACACGTGGCATCAAGGTAAATCCAGTTCTCGTAAACCAGAACAACCTCACTTCACAAATCACCGCTGCGCTTACCGCTGGCACCATGCCAGACGCATTTGATTCAAGCTCAGGCTTGATGTTGCAACTTGGTTCAAAGAACCTCGTCAACGTTCAAGCACTTCATGATGAATTGGCTGCCAAGTACGGCGGATTGAATAAGGCTGCAACACAATTCAATCTTTCAACTTATGGTGGAAAGGGTCTCGGAGTTCCTTACGGAATTAACGGAAACCTTCTTAACCGTCGCCTCGATTTGATCAAGGCAAGCGGTGGATCAGCACAGCCACCAAAGACTTGGGAAGAAGCACTCTCAACTGCATACAACGCACAAAAGGTTGGTGCATGGGGCTTTAACACAGGTAACGTCGGCGATGCTGAAGGTGTATTCCAGGCAATGTTCCGTGATTACGGCGCACGCACTGGTAACGATGAAGGCACAAAGTGCACAATCGACACCCAAGCAACTAAAGACTTCATGACACTTGTTAAGAAGGCTTACGACAAGGGTCTCTACCCTTCAGATTCAAGCAACTCTGATGGTGCATGGGATAACAACAAGTACCTCGGTGGCAAGGCTGTAATGATTGCTAACCCAGGTTCTGTGTACACCACACTTATCGGCGGATCTGCAACATGGGATAAGAACCCAACACTTGCAAAGAACACTGGCTTCTCACCACTTCCTGGTGGTCCAGTTATGCAGGTTGCACCATCTGATGGTTGGCTTCGCGTGATCTCAAAGTCATCGAAGTACCCAGAACTTGGTAAGGATCTCATCCGTTACCTCATGGGCCGTAACAACATGCAGGAGTACTACAGCAAGGCCATTTATGGTCCTGCATTTAAGGCATACAACACCTTCACATTCTGGCGCGTTGCTAACGACCCAGCTCGTGCAGGTTTGTACCTTCTTGCAACTGCTGGTACTGCAGGTAACTACCCAGACATGAACAATGCACAAAATGCAGAGTTCCATGGTGGATTCGGTCTTTCAAAGATGGTTCAGGCCTACCTCTACGGTGGCAAGACCATGACTGAGGCAATCACAGCTGCACAAGCTAGCTGCCAAGCAATCTACGACAAGTACAAGAAGTAAATCGTCGCTAGAGAGCTATAAGTAGTACAGGAAGGCAGTGGCAACCTAAAAGTTGCCACTGCCTTCTCTTACAAAAGTTTGTTGATAGTGTGTAAAAAATTTGTAAAGGGAGATTTCATAAAGCAATGAGTACATCAACAGTTGCAATAGAGAAGAAAAAGCGCGGGCTATTTGCCGGCGATAATCTCTTTGGCTATCTCATGATGACTCCAGCAATCTCTGTTCTTCTTATCTTCTTTGCCTATCCAATTTTCTATGAAGTAAGTTCTAGTTTGACCAACAAGAGCGTGGGCCAAGATGGCAAGTGGATTGGCTTCGCCAATTACGCCTTTCTCCTCAAAGATCCCACATTTCTTAAGGCCTGCCTCAACACCGTAATTTATGTATCAATTACCCAGATGGGTAAATTTATTCTTGGCCTCTCTGTGGCACTCTTGCTACAACAGAAACTTCGTGGACGCGGTCTCATTCGCTCCCTTGTTCTTATTCCTTATGCGATGCCGGGCTTCGTTGCCTATCTTGTATGGAAGTTGATTTATAACCCCGATGTAGGCGCACTCAATATTTTTCTTCATCAAATTGGTGTTCTAGATCAGCCAATTTCCTTTGTGAGCGACCGCACCTGGGCTATGCCAGCTGTTCTCCTCGCAACAATTTGGAAGGGCTTTCCCTTCTGGACCATTATGTTTTTGGCGGCCCTGCAATCAGTTCCTAAGGAACTTTATGAAGCCGCAGCGGTAGATGGCGCAAATGCATGGCATCGCTTCCGCCACATCTCCCTGCCTGGAATTCGCCCAATTATTCTGGTGGTCTTCTTGCTCTCCACTGTAAATACGATTAACTCATTTGAAGCAGTCTGGCTCCTCACCGGAGGTGGCCCAGCCGATGCCACACTGATCTTGCCAATCTTTGCCTATCGCAGCTTAAGTGCATTTCAGATTGGTCAAGCAGCTGCGGCAGCGCTCATTCTTGTTCCCCCAGTTTTGATCTTCGTATTTTTTATCTTGCGCAAAATGAAGAAGGATTAATCGTGATTAAAGAGAAAAAAAGCTTTGTCATTACTAAGTACTCTTTTGTAGCAGTAATTCTGGTCTTTGTAGTCTTTCCGCTTTACTACATGATCACGATGTCATTTCGCACTCAATCTTCGCTCTATTCAAAGTTGAGTTATCTACCGGTGGACATTCAATCGAAGAATTACATTCGAGCATTTCACTCCACCCAATTTCTCCGTGGCCTCACAAATAGCTTGCTTATTGGCGTAGTCACCACTCTGGTTGCGCTGGTCTTCAGCATTATGGCCGCCTATTCACTGACAATTTTGCGCTATCGCGGCCGCGATACTTTGGGACGTTTAATGGTGATCGCCTTCCTTACTCCTGGCGCGCTCCTCTTTATTCCACTCGCTGCCCTTGCTTCAACTTTCCATCTCTCCAACTCAATCAAGGGCTTGATGGCTATTTACTTGAGTTTTACCGTGCCACTCGGAACCTATCTATTGATTGGCTTCTTTAAG
>WLQV01000087.1 GCA_009697555.1 Actinomycetota bacterium
AAACATGAACAATGGTTTCATGGCTGCCTATAACACTGTTGTTGGTAAGTACTACAACGGTGGCGCAAAGGATGATGCAGGTTTCGCTATGGAACTCGCAGATGCTTTCACAGCTAATCCAAACGCCTAATAAGCACAGCTCTATAATGGCATAAAGAACGCAAGTTCTGGCGGGCAGATTGATTGCCCGCCAGAACTTGCATTTTAAGTTTAAAAATAGAATTTTAGAGAAAGAAGTGAGGCCCCACTGATGCAGAAGCGCTTGAAGAGTCGCGTCGGTGGCTTCTTCTTCGTACTGCCATCGATTATCGCGGTTGCCATATTCGTTTACGGAATGATCGCGTACACACTTCGCATCTCCATGAGTAATCGCACATCGGCCTACATCACAAATTTAGGATGGGCTGGTCTTAAGAATTACACCGGTCTCTTCCACGATACAGATTTCATGCACTCTTTTGGTAACTTACTTAAATTTACGATTGTCTTCATTCTCGGAGCACTGCTGACAGGTTTGATCATGTCGCTCCTTCTTGAGAAGGGCATTAAGGGCGAGGGCCTCTTCCGCTCCTTCTATTTATACCCACTTGCGATTTCTTTTATTGCGATGGGAACTGTCTGGCGTTGGTTGATGAGTCCCAATAAGGATAAAGAGGCGAGTGGCTTCAATTTAATTCTTAAATCTGTTCACTTAGGTTTCTTGCAGAATGATTGGTTTACATCAAGCACTGGCTCTATGTATGCAATGGCCCTTCCTGCCGTCTGGCAAGTAAGCGGTTATGTAATGGCGCTCTTCCTTGCTGGCTTTCGCGGAATTCCTGATGAGATGCGTGAAGCGGCTCGCGTCGATGGCGCAACGGAATTTCAAATTTATCGCCAAATTCTCTTTCCACAGTTAAGTCCAACTTTCCTTACTGTTTTAATTATATTGGGTCACATCTCGATGAAAGTCTTCGATTTAATCGTGGGTATTTCTGGCAAGAGTTATGTCACAAAGGTGCTCTCGGTCTACATGTGGCAAGTGACCTTCGATGCCACCAACTTTGCCAAAGGTTCTGCGATCGCAATCTTCTTGCTCCTCTTAATCGCGATCGTTGTTATCCCTTATCTCCGCTACGTCAATAAGTCAGAGGAGATGAAGTAATGTCATCATCAATTGCCGATCGCGTAATTACTAATAAAGATATTAGCCGCAATCGCCGCAAACTTGGCTTTAAAGGAACTGCCTGGTTAATTGCGCGCTACATTGGTTTGATATTCCTCTTTGGCTTTGCCGTGTTGCCAATCTATGTAATGGTGATTAATTCATTTAAGGGCATCACTGGCGTCAACCAGATGAATGCTTTTAATATTCCGACAAAGTTAAATTTTGAAGCATGGCCAGCGGCATGGGCGGTTCTGCAGGTACCAATGCTGCGTACCCTGGTCTTCGTTCTTCAATCATCGATTATCTCTGCGATTCTCGGATCGATTAATGGTTACGTGATTGCCAAGTGGCGCTTCAAGGGATCGAAATTAGTTTTCACTCTCTTCCTATTCGGTATGTTCATTCCATACCAAGCGATCATGATTCCGCTGGTGCAATTCAATAACCGCATGGGTCTTGGTGGCTCGATTTACACATTGGTTTTGGCGCACGTTGTTTATGGAATTCCAATTTGTACTCTGATCTTCCGTAATTACTACGCAGCAATTCCAGATGAAATTATCGAAGCAGCTCGCGTTGATGGTGCCAGCATGGTCTACATCTATCGCACCATTATCTTGCCGCTCTCGATTCCATGCTTTGTTGTAGTTCTGATCTGGCAATTCACCTCAGCCTGGAATGACTTCCTCTTCGCGATCTTCCTTACTGGTGGTGCACCAAACCTTGCTGTCGCAACGACTGCGTTGAACTTCCTTACTGGCAGTGGCAACCAGATCTACTACGGAACAAATATGACTGCCTCGTTGATCGTTTCGATTCCAACGCTCTTGGTCTACATGTTCCTTGGTCGCTACTTCTTGCGCGGCTTACTCAGCGGTTCACTCAAGGGTTAAATCACTCGCAATTAGGCACATCGCTGCCATCTGCTCGGTTAGGCTTGTGTCATGTCAAAAGTACTTGCATCCCTTCCAGTTGGTGAGAGAGTGGGAATCGCCTTCTCTGGTGGACTCGACACATCAGTTGCTGTTGCATGGATGCGAGCCAAGGGTGCAATCCCTTGCACCTACACCGCAGATCTTGGTCAATATGATGAAGCCAACATCAGCACAGTTCCAAATCGCGCAAAGGAATATGGCGCAGAGATCGCACGATTAGTTGATTGCAAACTCTCACTGGTTGAAGAGGGTTTTGCCGCCATTGCCTGCGGTGCATTTCATATCCGCTCCGGTGGAAAGCAATATTTCAACACCACACCACTTGGTCGCGCTGTTACTGGAACGCTACTCGTGCGCGCGATGCTTCAAGATAAAGTTGAGATTTGGGGCGATGGTTCAACTTATAAAGGCAATGACATCGAACGTTTCTATCGTTACGGACTTCTTGCCAATCCTAATCTTCGAATTTACAAGCCATGGCTTGATGCAGATTTTGTTCGCGAATTAGGTGGGCGCAAAGAGATGTCCGAATGGTTAGTTGCAAACAAACTTCCTTATCGCGACAGCACCGAGAAGGCTTACTCGACTGATGCCAACATTCTTGGCGCAACCCATGAAGCAAAAACGCTAGAACTCCTAGAGACATCCATTGAAATTGTCGATCCCATCATGGGCGTTCGCTTCTGGGATGAATCGGTAAAGATTGCCAGTGAAGATGTGCGCATTAACTTTGTGCAAGGTCGCCCAGTTGCGATTAATGGCAAGGAATTAGATAGCGTCGCTCTGTTGCAAGAAGCCAATAAAATTGGTGGGCGCCATGGTCTTGGAATGTCTGATCAAATTGAAAACCGAATTATTGAAGCGAAGAGCCGTGGTATTTATGAAGCACCAGGAATGGCGCTGCTCTTTATCGCTTACGAGCGCTTGATCTCTGCAATTCACAATGAAGACACCATTGCCAATTACCATGCTGAAGGTCGTCGCTTAGGTCGTCTGCTTTATGAAGGTCGTTGGCTCGATCCACAAGCACTGATGTTGCGCGAATCGCTGCAACGTTGGGTGGCATCTGCAGTTACCGGTGAAGTAACCCTTCGCCTTCGCCGCGGTGATGATTTCTCCATTATTAATACCACTGGGCCAGCATTTAGCTATCACCCAGAGAAGTTATCGATGGAGCGCACCGAAGGCGCGGCATTTGGCCCAGTTGATCGCATTGGCCAACTCACCATGCGCAACCTTGATATTGCAGATACACGTGCGAAGTTGGAGCTGTATCGCGACCAAGGCCAACTCGGTGGTGGCGAATTTAAACTCGTTCGTGAATTAGATAACGGTAACGATAAGTAATTACCGCTTTGCGGCTCGTGAATATTGATGCGGGAATGGTTCTTGAGCGCCGAGTTTGTGCGCTGCTTCAAATGCCCAGTGCGGATTGCGCATCATCTCGCGTGCCAGCATCACTGCATCTGCTTTACCCGAAGCCAGAATCTCTTCCGCTTGTTCTGGTTCGGTAATTAGTCCAACTGCGCAGGTAGGAATACCTGCCTCTTTGCGAATACGTTCGGCAAATTGAACTTGAAAGCCAGGTGCAACGGGAATCTTGGCATCGTGAACCAGCCCACCGGTTGATGTATCAATAAGGTCTACACCTGCTGCCTTAAGTTTCTTGGCAAGTTCAACAGATTCATCAATGGACCAACCGCCATCTACCCAATCAGTTGCAGAGATGCGAACAAAGAGCGGCGTGCTCGCTGGAATTGATTTACGAACTTCTGCTGCAACTTCCAAGAGAAAGCGAGAGCGATTCTCGAGCGAACCGCCATATTCATCGCTGCGTTGATTGGAAAGTGGCGATAAGAATTGGTGTAGCAGATAACCATGTGCCGCATGAATTTCAATGACATCAAAGCCGACATTGATGGCACGCTTTGCTGCGACGCCCCACGCCTTTGTTGTCGCGGCAATTTCTGCAATGGTAAGTGCCCGCGGCACCGGCATTCCATGGAATGCTATCTCCGATGCAGAAACACTCTGCCAACCACCCTCTGCTTCACTTGCAATCGGATGGCCACTTCCCGGAAGAGTTGTTGAACCCTTGCGTCCAGCGTGCGCTAATTGGATTCCAATAAGTGCGCCTTGACTATGAACAAAATCTGCAATGGGACGAAATGCTTCGGCTTGATCATCGCGCCAGAGACCAACGCAACCAACGGAGATGCGACCTTCCGGCACAACACCTGTTGCTTCAACCATTACTAACCCCGCGCCACCCACTGCAAAAGATCCGAGGTGGACCATGTGCCATGGACCGATCAGGCCATCGGGTGCGGAGTACTGACACATCGGGCTGACCCAAATTCGGTTGCGGGCAGTAGCCCCCCGCAGCGGGAAAGGCTCGAATAGTTGAGTGGTCATGTGGCTCCCTTTTTAGGCAAGGCTAGGGTGAAATTCTGGGGTTTTCTCCGAAAAATACGGCATTTCCAGTTGCGGATATCACAATTCCTGAGAAAATTAAGCGTCTGCCTTCGCAACCCCTTGTGACTGGGCGGAAGTTAGTAAGTTTGAGACCATCTCCGGTCCCAGACTTCTCGACATGGAGGCTTAATTCAATGATTAACCTAACTAGCGGTCAATGGGGCACGTTGTACAACGTATTCTCATTTGGCTTGATCTCGATGCTCGCTTGCACCGTTTTCACACTAGTGTCACAAAGTCGTGTACTTCCAAAGTACCGCAGTGCGCTTGTTCTCTCTTCAATGGTTACCTTTATTGCGGCATACCATTACTTCCGTATCTTCAATTCATACAACGAAGCATCAAAGATGGGCGCTGTCACAGTAGGTAGTGGACAGGGCGCATTCAACGAGGCTTATCGTTACGTTGACTGGATTTTGACAGTTCCACTACTTCTCGTAGAGGTAGTTGCAGTGCTTGCATTGGCAAAGGCAGCTTCAAGCTCGCTGATCACTCGCCTCGTACCAGCATCTGCTGCGATGATCGCACTTGGTTACCCAGGTGAAATCGCAACTGAGAACTCAACCAAGATCCTTTGGGGCGTTCTCTCAACAATTCCATTCCTTTACATTCTCTATGTTCTCTTTGTAGAACTAGGAAAGTCATTGGAGCGTCAACCTGATGGAGTAGCAGCCACAATCGGCCGCCTACGTCTGCTCTTGATCGCAACATGGGGCGTTTACCCAATTTCATACC
>WLQV01000088.1 GCA_009697555.1 Actinomycetota bacterium
CTTGTCGATCTGTGTTGTGGGTGGCGGACCTACCGGTGTTGAAATGGCTGGTGCAATCGCCGAATTAATTCGTGGCCCACTTAAAAATGATCAAGCACATGCAGCAGCTCACATGGATGTTTATCTCATTGAGGCTGGCCCACGTCTATTGCCTGCTCTCTCTCCATCGCTCTCTGCACGGACTAAAAAAGATTTAGAAAAGATTGGCGTAAAAATACTTTTGAATCATGTGGTGCAAGAAGTTCAACCACGGAAAATTACCTTTAAAGATGGCGCTGATGTTCCATCCGAAGTAACAATCTGGGCCGCTGGCGTGCAAGGTGAACCAGTTGTTAAGGAGCTCAATCTGCCACTTGCTGGTACTCGCATTGCAGTCGATGCAACGCTGCAAGTACAGCATTACCCAAAGATCTGGGCGATCGGCGATATCGCAGGATTTATTGGTGAGAATGGAAAGCCACTTCCGATGATTGCCCCAGTTGCAATGCAGCAGGCGCGCTTTATTGCCAAGCAGATTAAGTTTTTAGCAGAGGGTAAAGCATTAAAGAATTTCAAATACCGTGACAAGGGTGCAATGGCCACTATTGGTCGCCACAAGGCAGTTGTTGAGATAAAGGGAATTAAGTTCTCTGGCGTACTTGCCTGGTATGCCTGGCTCTTCCTCCATCTCTTCTACCTTCTCGGTGGGCGAAATAAAATTGGCACCATGGCTGACTGGACATGGAATTACCTCACCTTTGATCGTGGCAATCGACACATTATGGATTCGATGTAATTTGCATGGGCGAAAAGCGTTCTGAATATATTTCGCTACGTAGCCAAAAAATCTGGAGCACTCACTGGAGTGGCGCCGGAGATCCAGTCGTAATTTTTCACGGTGGTCTAAGTGCAACTGCAAATTGGGAGTCCTACATTCTCCAAGCTCTCATGGGGCGAGAAGTCTTTGGCTATGACCGCACTGGTCACGGGCGCACTGCAGATCACGATGGAAGTTTTCACTTTGATTTTCAAGTAGCAGAGGCAATCGCCTACCTTGAAGAAGTAGTTAAAAGGCCGGCACACTTATTGGGTTACAGCGATGGTGGAATTATTTCCCTGATGATTGCAATTTCTCGCCCTGATTTAGTTTCGAGCATCGTAACTATCGGCGCTAATTTTGATCCCAGTGGATTAATCCGTTCCGAAATGCCTAGAGTAATTAGCCAAGAAGATCGCGACTACTACGCAATCACATCCCCTGATCCAGCGCATACTCTCGATGAAAAGCATGCCAAGATGGCAAAAATTTGGAAGAGTGAACCAAACATTCCACTCGCTGATTTATCCAGCATTTCTGCGCCTGTGCTTGTTATGGCAGGTGATGATGATTCGATCAAGCCAGAGCACACCGTAAAACTCTATGAGGCTATTCCCCATGCCCGATTAGCCATTATTCCTGGTGCATCACATAGCGTCATAAAAGATCAGACTGAAATAGCTTCCAGCGTTATTCGTAAATTCCTTGCCAATCCGCGAGATCCGATAACTAGGTTACCGATTCGCCGCGCTAACCCGCCGCTCGTGTAATTCATCAAAAACATTTCGCGGCAATGGTGCCAATTTTCCAAGGCAGCGTTCGAGAATAAAATCTGCAAGAAGTGGATTCCGAGCTAAAGCTGGACCGTGCATGTAAGTAGCCAGAATATTTGGTGTTACAACTCCATCTCGTGCTTCAGTGTCATTGTTTCCAAGGCCAGTTCGAACTTTGCCAAGTGGTTGCAGTTCTGACAGGAAGTGGGTCTGACCACCATGGTTTTCAAAGCCGGTCAGCGCCCCGATTCCAATTGTTGATTCGCTGAGCAATTCACCGACGCTCCGTTTAGTTGCACTCTTAGTGCGAATCGGAAGAAGGTTTAAACCAGAAATTGTGCGCTCTCGCGATGCTGGAAATGATTCACCGAGCAATTGAAAGCCAGCGCAAATTGCTAGTAGTTGAGCACCGGAGTTAAGTGCAGTGCCAAGTGCGCCACTTCTCTTCAATATCTCTGCCGCTGCAATCTGAGCATCATCTTCGCCGCCACCCAATAGATAGAGATCACCACTTGTTGGCACTGCATCGCGAGCATGAACTGTAATGACTTCATGGGCAATGCCCCGCTCTTTGAGGCGCCATTGCAATACATCCATGTTGCCGCGGTCGCCGTACGTGCCGAGTAGTTCTGGCAATAAATGGACAATGGTAAAAGTCATTTCTTCACCGCTGACTTAACAAGAGCGTGAAAGGCGGTGTAGGAAGCGATGAGATCTACCTCTGTGCCAGAAAATGATTGGGCTGCGGCGCTTACTGAATCAAAGCGAGTATGAGAAATTCCTTGTGAAGTAAGGCGTGCGGAAATATCAAGAACGCGATCACCAGTAACACCAATCTCACGTCCCTGTAGTGGCAAATAATCAACATCCCATAACCATGATGTGTCTTTACCATCTTGGGTATTTGCATTGATGGAAAGAATGACTTTTTTACGAGAGCTTGTCTCAAGCGTCTCACTCCATGAGGCTGGATTCTTTGCCAGCATCAAGCGCAAGCTGGCACCTGAAATTTTCACTTCGTTAAAGCGACCATCGACTTGTGAAATAGTTGAAATACTTTTTAGAGCACTCTCCTTCGAAATTCCAAAATGTGCCCCAGCAATAATTGCTCTTGCCGCATTACCGAGCGCCGCACGTCCTGGAATCGCTGACTTCACATTCACACTTTTACCACCGTGGCGCAGTTCTTGATCAATCAATATCCACTCAGCAATTGGCTTAGCGAAACCACAGATGCAGGAGTAAGTATTTGAACTCCAGGTAAGAAGTTCTCCACACTCAGGGCAAGTTGCTGCATCTAAGTGGCTACTTACTCCTGAACTAAACCACGTGATTTTTTTGCAATCGCGTACCGCCCAAGTGACAAAGGGATCATCGCTATCGGCAATAACAGTGCAATTTACTGGCAGATCTTTCAGTGCAGACTTCCACTTAGCAGCAACAATTCGCACCTCAGAGAGACGATCTAATTGATCGCGACCCAAGTTGAGCAAAACAATCAGGCTAGGAGAAAGTTCCTTGATCGCCCAAGGTAGAACTAGCTCATCTACCTCAAGAACTGCGCGGGGCGCTTTTGCAGCAGTTGCAAGTCCAGCAACAACTCCAGCAAAGAGATTTGCTCCGGTGTAATTAGTGGCTACTTCGCTCTTCTCCGATAAAACACGTGAAATAAGGGCAGTCGTAGTGGTCTTGCCATTTGTTCCAGAGATTAAAACGATCTCTTTTCTCTGCGCAAGAAGTGAAGCCGCACGAGGTTGAAGGGCCAAAATTGTTCGCCCTGTGACCATTACGCCGCTGCCGCGACCAGTTATTCGAGAGAGCCAGCCTAAGAAATTTCCAATCGCAAGTGCAATTGAGAGTGGCATCAGATATCCAGTGGCTCGAGAACTCCAGTCTCTACGTGATAAATAGCGCCACCAACTACAACGCCATCACGCAAGAGCGGATACGAGCGAATTCGAGTGACATCGGTGGTGAGTGCTTTTCTTTGATCAGAAACGGTGCGAAATTCTAATGAACGAGTATCCACGCCATGTTGCTTCATAATTGTTTCGTGGATATCTGCCTCTTCGTTCATCGCCATTCGGCAATTAGTATGCGGCATAACCAGAATTCGATTTACGCCAAGTAGATAAGTTGCAAGAACTAAAGTTCGCAGAACGTCCTCAGTAACGCGCGCTCCTGCATTTCGCAGAATCTTTGCATCACCGGCTTCCATGCCAACAAGTGTGAGCGGACTTATGCGCGAATCCATGCAAGTGACGATTGCTAAACCTTTTGTAGCAGTGCCAGTGAGTGCGCTTCCTTCAAAGTCCTTTACGAATTCTTTATTTGCTGCCATCAAATCGGCAAATGCATCTTGTGGGAAAGACATCACGGCTCCCTTCGTATCCTGCGAGAGCCCCCCGTCAGGATTGAACTGACGACCTGCCGCTTACAAGGCGGCTGCTCTACCACTGAGCTAGGGAGGCAAGACGTGCTAACCAGTGTCACATTATGTCAGCAAATAATTGTGCTTGCTGCCAAGTGAAACTAGCGAAACTTACCAGTAACCCCGAGGGAATAGCGCCTAGGCCATCGCCTATGCCCGCCAGTGAGGCGTGTAAGTTTCTCTCATGCGGCTGGGAGTTTTAGATGTTGGATCTAACACGATCCATCTTCAAGTTGTAGATGCCTACCCCGGAGCCCGCCCCGCTCCTACAACAAATTACAAAGTTGAACTCAGGCTCGCTGAATTTCTCAATAGTGAAGGTGCAATTACGCAAGAGGGAATAGATCAATTATTTGCCGCTATTTCTGGCGCGGTAGAACACGCTAAAGAATTTAAAACTGAGGAAATATTAGCTTTTGCAACATCTGCAATCCGTGAGGCAACAAATGGTGCAAAGATTATTAGTGATGCGAATGAAAAATTTGAACTTGATTTGCAAATACTCTCTGGCGACGAAGAGGCCGGAATTACCTTTCTTGCCGCACGCCGTTGGCTCGGCTGGTCGAGTGGGAAGCTTCTGGTCGTTGACATTGGTGGTGGTTCACTGGAGTGTGCGATTGGCGTAAATGAGGCGCCAGATAAAACTTTTTCATTACCGCTTGGCGCAGCACGATTAACGCGAACTTTTCTCAATAGCGATCCTTACTCCAAAAAATCTCTTAACGCTTTACATGATTTTGTTATGGATACGATTGAAAAAGGTGTCCCTGAAGATTTTGACACTGAGAACACCAACCGCTTTGTTGCCACCAGCAAAACACTGCGCACTCTGGCGCGAATTTGTAGCCAATGGTATGGGGGTGACCAGAAATTTTTAGATAGAGAAGCCTTACTCCAGAC
The DNA here is from genome assembly GCA_009697555.1 of Actinomycetota bacterium. Taxonomy (GTDB): domain Bacteria; phylum Actinomycetota; class Actinomycetes; order Nanopelagicales; family Nanopelagicaceae; genus WLQV01. Next base: position 4,901 of record WLQV01000088.1, read on the forward strand.
AATTCCTCGGCTCTCCGAATTAAAGAATTCCGAACGGGCCCAACTTCCAGGTGTTTCAGAGGGGCGAGCTCGCCAACTCGTTTCAGGTGCGAGTGTGGCTTATGCGATTATGGAGACGCTCAACATTGAGAAATTGGAAATTTGTCCTTGGGCGCTCCGAGAAGGTTTAGTTCTTAAATGGCTAGATTGGCATGCTCGATAATTCCTACTAAATAATTGGTGACTCATACCAATCAACCGCAACTATCTCCCCATCACGGTGATGTATTACCCAAGATTCTCCGGGCTCCAATTTCTGTTCAAGGGCTTTGAAATTCTTCTTGCCGAGTAAAGCTTTCAGGATTTTAGGGAGTATC
>WLQV01000089.1 GCA_009697555.1 Actinomycetota bacterium
GCTCGCTTCTTCAACTGATGGAGTTGGCACAAAGACAGAAATTGCTCGACGTATGGGAATTTACGACACCATCGGTGAAGATCTGGTTGCAATGGTGGTTGATGATTTAGTGGTCTGTGGCGCCGAACCACTCTTTATGACTGATTACATCGCGGTCGGAAAAGTGATTCCCGAGCGCATCGCCGACATTGTTAAGGGAATTGCTCGTGGTTGCGAGAAGGCAAATACCGCACTTATTGGCGGCGAGACAGCCGAACATCCTGGACTTCTTGGCATTGATGAATTTGATATTGCAGGTGCAGCAACTGGAGTTGTTGATGAACCCAATCAGCTAGGTAGCCATCGCGTGAAAAGTGGTGATCTGATAATTGCAATGCCTTCTAGTGGTTTTCATGCCAATGGCTATTCACTTATTCGCCACATAATTGAAAGTAAGAAATTGAGTCTAGAAGGAGTAGTTACGCAACTTAACAAATCCTTAGGCGAAACCCTTCTCACGCCAACTGAGATTTACACCCTTGATTGCCTTGCACTCATGAACGTTCTCAAAACAAAATTGCGCACCTTCGTTCACATTACTGGCGGTGGGATTGCCGATAACACTGCCCGCGTAATTCCAGATGGATTAACTGCGATTTACGATCGCGCCGCTTGGCAGTTGCCAGTAGAGATGCAATACATGGCCGAAGTTGGTCAGGTGCCGCAGAGCGACATGGAGCGCACGTGGAATTGTGGAATTGGCATGTCGGCGATAGTTGAAGCAGATGATGCAGATTTAACAGTGAAATCTCTAGCGGCACGCGGCATGAAAGCCTGGGTAGCAGGTGAAGTTACGAGAGAAAACGGCAGAGAGCGCTCATACTTATCTGGAACTTACAAGGGGTAACTGATGGCAAAATCGAAGAAGTACAAGAATCGCCCAGTATCAAGCCAGCGCCCAAAAGCTGCGCGGAATCTCTACATTCTGGCGCTCTTAGTCTTCGCCGTAAAAATGATAATTATGTTTAACATTCCCCACGGTGGTTGGTATGGCGCCGATGGTGAGAATTACACAAGTGGCACCGATGGCTTACTCAATGATGGCTTATTTTCGAAGAAATCGATTCTCAATTATTGGCCAGCGGGTTATCCAATCCTTTTATGGATTCTTGCGAAAATTTCAATCACCAATCTCTTTTTCTTACTCTCATTTTTTCAGACCATTCTCTATAGCCTGGCAGTTGCTTTATTTGTTGAGCAGGTGCGCCGCACCCGCTTAGGTTTTCTTGCTTGGTGGTTGGCAATATTTCTCTACCTCAATCCCACTCTCTCGCTAAGTTCTTTTGCTGTGGGTTATGAATCACTAGTTGCCTCCTGCATGTTGGCCAGCGTTGGCTTAATCATTCGTTATAAATTAAAGCCAAGTGCCAAAGATCTCAAACTCACTGTGCTCTGGGTTGGCTTGCTACAAAGTCTCTCCGCATTTGTTCAACCCCGCGGATTACTCATGGGTTTCTTTATCTTTCTCATTTGGGGCATCTATCTCAATTCACGCAAGACTCTTGCCGCAGTACTGATCGCAGGCTGTGCGGTCATGTCAGTGATGCCACTTGGCTTAGTTATTCGAAATATCAAAGCTGTAAACATGGCAACTATTTCTACAAACCTTGGCGTCACCATGAACATTGGAGCCGGAGATCATGCAACTGGTGCCTATGCATCTGAGCGAAACAAAAATTGGGGCGTTAACTGCCCGCCAACTCCACCTGCCACATCAGTGAGCGATTCGCAGAAAGTTCAATGTGTGTTGAAGTGGTATCTCACTCACCCAGTGAAATCGGCTTCGTTAATTCTCCATAAGTCGCTTTACTACTGGACGCCATGGTCTGGCCCAGTTGCCGAAGGCACGATGAATCGCAATCCATGGCTCAAAGTCAATCCACTCATGAATATCGCAAAGTCTTCAAAAACTGGAGAGAAACTTGTTTTTGGATCAGTGGGCAAGGTCATCAGCTGGCTCTGGCTCCTTGGCGGACTTGCGCTCTTTGGCTACGGTTTCCGCGCACTCTGGCGCCTAGGCGGCATAGAGCGACAACTCGCCCTCCTCAGCGCCACACCCGTGCTCCTGGGCATGCTCACCGCAGCTGCCACCATCGGTGACCACCGCTTCCGCCTACCGACCTTAGGGTTGAGCCTCTTCCTTCAAGTGGCTGGAATCATGGCACTTCTCCGCAGATTCCCAGCCCCGGCTTTGGAAGGCAAACCCCAGGCGCGATAACCTACCCACCTGTTAGAAAACATTGGGAGTAAGGAGCTCACGCCATGGGACGCGGCCGAGCAAAAGCCAAACAAACCAAAGTAGCTCGCGATTTGAAGTACAACTCACAAGAGATGGATCTCGATCGTTTAGCAAAAGAACTTCACGGCGAGGTCGACAATTCGCAAAATCGCGATGAAGACGATCCCTTTGCTGAGGGCAATTACATTCCACGCGCATAACACGGTGAATTAATGTCACAACCCACGCCGTATGTTGCAAGTCTTCGAGTCTTCGAACCCTTAGCTGCATTTGATCCTGCCGACCAACTTCGTTGGCAAGCAATTACAGCCAATGACAATTCACGTGAATCAGAGCAGATTGCCGCACTTCGTCGCGCAATTGCACCAGCACCTACTGGGCTCACACCCGATGGCGCACACATTCTTGATATCGATGGCGCTCGCTATGTCTGTCCGTGGTCGACTGCAACTCGTTGCTGGGCAGCGTTAGAAGATTTTCGCCAAACACTTCCTACATCAGTTTCGATTTATTTTCTCCCGGAAGAAATCGAAGATGCGATTGCACAAGGGTCACAATTTCTCGACGATCGCATTCCCCACATTTTGACTGAGACGTGGATTGTTCCGCCTCGTTGGTTCTCGCTCTTTATTCCTAATGAAAGAGTGCGCGGCCATAATGACAATGGCGCCTTTACAGTTCTGCGCACCTCAATTGCGCAAGCCAAGATGCGCTGCGAGATGGCACATACTGCAGTGAACAGTGCATTTGGTGACGGTCCGGTGGCAGCTGAAATTGAAGATCTCGGTGACTGGCTCGATGCATTCCATCCGCAATCTATGGTCGAACTCGATTACGGCGGGCTTGCAACATATTTGGAGAGCTCGCTAGTTGCATCGGGTGAACCCGGACTCGATGGCGATACATCGGTGGAAGATGTTTTAAGTTCGATTGCTGGATTGGCATCGGGTGATGGCGCACTTGCTGGGCGTGGTTATGAGCGCTTAGTGACGCGTTGGCGCAGGGTTGCCGCCTTCGAACAAGCCATGTAAGTTTCCCAAAGTGGTCGCAATCGGACATTATCGTCGCGGCCAGTTGAGGGGAGTTATCGTATGAACCGTCTGCCTGACTCTGAAAATCTCCTTACTCCCACAGAAGTAGCTGCACTCTTTCACGTCAACGCCAAGACAGTTACTCGCTGGGCCAATGAAGGAAAACTCACTTCTATTCGCACACTCGGTGGCCATCGTCGCTATCGCGAATCTGAAGTTTTGAAGCTCCGCAACTCTGGTGGCAAGAGTGAATAGAAAAGTCGAAGTCGATCTCCTTCTTACGCCAGGTGAGGTCGCAAAGATGTTTAATAAAACGGTAAAAACAATTTCCCGTTGGGCAACAAGTGGCGAGCTCAAATCAATCAAGACTTTAGGTGGCCATCGTCGCTTCGCACTCTCTGATGTTCAAGAGTTTGCTCGGACTTATAAGCGAGGACTACCCAAGTGACATATTCACTTCTGCAATTCATTCTGCTTTGCGCGCTCACCCTTATTTTCGTTGGCGTCCTAACTCCGCTGATGCGCGCGCTCGCAATCAAAATTGATGCAGTAGATCGCCCGACTTTGGCTCGCAAGATGCAGAAGGATCCAGTTCCTTATCTCGGCGGCGTTGGTATCGCAGTAGGTGTTGTTGGCGCTTCCTATGGAGCGCTCTTGTATAGCGATTTCACGTGGCAGAATTTTCTCCTCGCAAGTTCAGTACTTATTCCTGCGCTTATCGTTGCAATCATGGGTTTAATCGATGATCTACGCGGACTACAACCCTGGCCACGTCTAATCTTCCAGACCGTCACCGCAATCGTTGTATCTGCAATTTTGATTTCTTCCGACACCATAGGCACCCCGAGTGGAAATCGAATTCTCGACATCGTCGTAACCACCTTCTGGGTAGTCGGTGTCTGCAACTCCATCAACTTCTTCGACAATCTCGATGGCGGCGCATCGGGCACTGTTGCAGTTATTTCAATCTTCATATTTGCCATTGCATTCCAACGCGAACAAATTCTCGTCAGCGCACTCGCAATTGTTACAGCTGGCGCAACAGCTGGATTTCTCTTCTGGAATCGCTCTCCTGCCAAGATCTACATGGGCGATGCCGGTGCGCTCTTTCTTGGCATCATCATCTCGGTGCTTACGATTCGTTTGAATCCAGGAATTGTTCCCGTTGAAAAATCGCTAGCAATTCCTGCACTACTAATGGCAATTCCAATTCTTGATACAACAGTGGCGGTAGTTTCGCGATTGCGTCGCGGCATTTCACCATTTGAAGGTGGCACCGACCATCTTTCGCATCGCTTATTGCGCATGGGCTTTAGTCGTCGTAAAACTGCACTCTCGCTCTGGTTTTTGGCGGCACTCTTTGGCGCTGCAGCACTTCTGCTCTATACCTATCCAGATACTTTGGGATGGGCGATTATCGCGCTGGCAGGTATGGCATGGATCGCGCTGCTAATTTTCTTCTTCGGAAGGGAGTAACCTAGAGCCATGGCCGATGATAAGAAACCTGCAGATGATGCACGCGCAAAGTTTCTTGCTGCGCTAGAGAAGAAAAAGAATCAGAACAAGCCAACTGCCGGTGGTAAGAATTCTTCAGAATCTAAAGTTAAAGGTTCTCAAGCAGGTGGCGCTCCAGCTGCGCGTTTCCAACGTAAGTCTGGACCTTCCGGTTCTGCCGGATAATCCTTTTTATAACGTGGCTTGGGCCGGGATCGAACCGGCGACCTAACGATTTTCAGTCGTTCGCTCGTACCAACTGAGCTACCAAGCCAATCAAAAGAAGTAATTGCGCAAGGCAAAAACTTCCTTGCGACCCAGACGGGACTTGAACCCGCGACCTCCGCCGTGACAGGGCGGCGCGCTAACCAACTGCGCTACCGGGCCTTAAGTGATTGATAAACATAAGTGGCTCTTATGTCAC
>WLQV01000009.1 GCA_009697555.1 Actinomycetota bacterium
AACTGCAACTGGAAGAGTTGCACCTAGTGCACTAATCGGTGAGACAACACCCATGCGACCAGTGGCAAGACCTGAGTAAAGACAGACGATGCCGATGTAACCGGCGATGCCCGCGATAGCACCATTGAAGAGATAACCATTTAATCCAAAAGCTTCGCCATGGAATGGTGAAATGAAGAGAGCAATGAGAAGTCCGAAAATCAAACTAATTGCTTGTGTTGCACTCGTCACTGCAATTGGTGAATAGCGTTTAGTGAGTTGCCCACCCGCATAATCCGAGGAACCCCAGAGCAGACTAGAAAATAGGGCAAGGAATGCGCTCATGGCGAAATGGTAGCGGTAGCGCTTCCCACGACTTCGCTATTGCACGCTTTACAGTTATCTCATGGCAATCGGAAGCTTTGATCCCCAAGTTTTCGAACGGATCAGTGCAGCGCTTCGCGCATATTCACCTCGAAGTGAAATTATCTTGGAAGAAGTTCCTGCACCGCAGAAATTAGCCGCACATGCATTTGCTCTCTCTGCCGATGTCAGCAATGGCTTGCTCGGTGATGATGAAGATGAATTAGCTTCTGGACGATTTGTTTTGTTACACGAACCCGGTGGTCAAGACACATGGGAAGGTGAATTCCGCGCGGTGACTTTTGTTCGCGCCGATGTCGATCCTGTCATGCAAGAAGATCCACTACTTCCTGAATTTGGCTGGAACTGGTTTCTCGAAGCTCTCAATACCGCCGATTGCAATTACACCGCAGCAAGTGGCACGGTGACTCGTGTTGCTAGTACTGCCTTTGGAAAACTCTCCCAACGAAGTGATGAAGCCGAGATGGAGATTCGCGCATCTTGGACCCCAGTCTTTAGCGGCGAGAAGAGCATCGAAATCGAATTAACAAATCACCTCAAAGGCTGGTGCGATCTTTTGGCACAGTTAGCAGTATTGGAAGCGCTCCCTGAAGGAGTTGCGGCAATCACTGCTGCGCGTCGCCGATAATCTGGCCACTGAATTTATGGATGAAGCAGTCGAAGGTGAAGTAGTTGCAACACCATTGCTCTCCCCTGCATCCGGAACACCACCGCTCATCACAACGATGGCCGAGTGCGAGAAAGCGCTACAAGAACTAGCAGCCGGTACTGGGCCATTCGCCCTCGATACCGAACGCGCATCAGGTTATCGATTTAGTGCACGTGCTTACTTAGTACAGATCAAGCGCACAAATGGTGGTCTGCATTTAATCGATCCAATTGCTTTCAATGAGAACCCCGAAATTTGGCAGCGCTTTAATGATCTCTTCAATACCGATGAAGTAATTCTCCACGCCAGTACTCAGGATTTACCGTGCCTGCGGGAATTAGGAATTTCGCCGACTCGCCTCTTTGATACCGAACTTGGCGGAAGGATCGCAGGTCTGCCACGTGTGGGGCTAGGTCCACTTGTTGAGTCACTGCTTGGTTATTCATTAGCGAAAGAACATAGCGCCGTTGATTGGTCGATGCGCCCACTTGCCCAAGATTGGCTCACTTACGCCGCACTCGATGTTGAGCTTCTGGTAGAGCTGCGCGAAATTATTGCTAGCAAACTTGCAGATGCTGGAAAGTTGGAGTGGGCGCTAGAGGAATTTGCCAGCATTCTTGCCGCCCCTGCACCAGAGCCACGTAAAGATCCATGGCGGCGCACATCGGGAATGCATAAAATCAAAACCCGAAAAGAACTTGCAATCATCAAGTCACTCTGGGAAGCCCGCCTGGAAGTTGCACTAGAGACAGATATCGCACCAGGTCGTCTACTGAATGATTCTGCAATTGTTGAATTAGCGGTTTCAGCTCCACTGAATCGCAAAACATTTGAGAAAGCACTTCGCCCACTTGGTGTCAGGCCAAAGTGGATGGAGCGATATTCACTCTGGCAAAAAGCCATCATGGATGTAGTGGAAGCGCCAGAGAGTTCGTGGCCACCCGTGCGTCTTCATAGCGATGCTGCACCGCCCACGAAAATTTGGCGCGAGAAGTTCCCACTTGCTTATGCGCCCTTCACTCATGCCCGTGCCGCGATGGTCGAACTCTCCGAGCGAATTTCAATTCCAGTTGAAAACATTCTGCAGCCAGAGGCGCTGCGACGACTCTGTTGGGAACACCATGGTGAAGTTCTCACGCCGGCAACGCTCTCTGAATATTTAATCGGCTTTGGTGCCAGGCCATGGCAGTGCAATCTCGTCGCCGACCTATTGGTGGCGCCGTTACAGGAGAAGAAAGCCCTCGTTCTGCCGCCAGCCGAGGGGCAAGAGAGCCCAGTCGAGCCCGAATAAATGTGACGAATTACGCAACGTTTAAGTTGCGAAAATGCCCACCTGCCTCTAGATTAAAACCATGTTGAGCACATTCATCATCGCCCTCCGTGAAGGGCTCGAGGCTGCCCTCATTGTGGGCATTCTCGTTGCCTATCTCGTTAAGAGCGAGCGCCGCCGACATCTGCGCGCCCTCTGGAGCGGTGTAGCCCTCGCTATTGCCCTGAGCTTGGCTCTGGGAGCATTCCTTTCCTATACCTCTGCAGAACTCACTACAAAGGGCGCTGAGATCTTCGCTGGGACCACATCTTTCGTAGCGGTAGCGCTAGTGACATGGATGGTCTTCTGGATGAAGCGTGCCGGTCGCGGTCTGCGCGCTGAACTCCATGGCAAGACCGAGGTCGCAGTTGCATCCGGGGCTCTCTCAATGGCCCTCCTTGCATTCTTCGCTGTTGCTCGCGAAGGTCTTGAGACATCACTCTTTCTCTATACAAATTTCCAAACTGTGGGAGCGATCTCCACTGCAACTTTGGGCCTTCTCCTTGGATTAGCAGCATCGGTTGCTTTGGGATTTGGAATTTACAATCGCTCAGTCAAGATCGATCTCAGTAAGTTCTTCACCTACTCAGGTGTGGCGCTGATCGTTGTTGCCGGCGGTGTCCTCTCCTACGGAATTCATGAGTTCCAGGAATTCGGCCTCATCCCAGGAGCAGATGCCTTCGTTTGGGATGTCACTTCCTGGATGCCTAAGGATTCCCTTGTTGCATCACTTCTTGGTGGAACCATCGGCTTCGATACAACTACATCCTGGTTCCAGCTCATTATCTGGGCTGCATACCTGGGCCTTGTTATCGCCGCTTACCTTTCTAAGCCTGCGAAGGTAAAAACACTCATTCAGGGTTAGTCTTTATTCCTACTCACGGGTAACATTGAAACATCATCCGTAGAGAAGGAAAGCTTATGAGCTCGCAATCTAGAACTGTCGTCCTCGTTGATGCTGTTCGCACTCCATTTGGTAAAGCCGGGAGTCTCTATGCCGGCACTCGCGCCGATGACTTAATTGTTCGCGCTATTCGCGGACTTCTAGAACGAAACCCACTCATCTCCCCTAGCGCTATCGATGATGTTGCGATCGCTGCTGCAACACAGACCGGTGATCAAGGTATGAACATTGGTCGAAGCGTCGCACTCCTTGCTGGACTGCCACAGAGCGTTCCTGGTTACTCCATTGATCGTTGGTGCGCTGGTGCACTCACTGCAGTTACAACAATTTCCGGTGCAATTGCAATGGGTGCATACGATCTTGCAATCGCTGGCGGCGTTGAACATATGGGAAATCATCCGATGGGCGATGGCATGGACCCCAATCCTCGTTACTTAGCAGAGAAGCTCGTTGATACCGATGCGCTCTCCATGGGCAATACCGCAGAGCGGCTACACGATCGTTTTCCAACGTTGACTAAAGAGCGTTCCGATAAATATGCACTTAACTCACAAGTCAAAACTGCAAAGGCTTATGCCGATGGAAAGATCCAACGCGATCTCATTCCAGTTGCAGCACGTAGCGCAGAATTGGGTTGGGCAATAGCAACAGTTGATGAACCACCACGTCCTGGTACAACTTTGGAAGCACTCGCTGCGCTGAAGACACCATTTCGTCCCGCTGGTCGCGTTACAGCCGGAAATGCGGCAGGACTTAACGATGGCGCCACTGCATCAGTACTTGCCAGTGAAGAATATGCGAAGGCAAATGGTCTTTCGATTAAAGCGAAATTAGTCACCTTTGCATTTGCCGGCGTCGAACCAGAAGTGATGGGTTATGGCCCAGTTCCTGCAACTGAGAAGGCGTTAAAGAAAGCTGGCTTAAAGATCTCTGACATCGGGCTCTTTGAAGTCAATGAGGCATTCGCAGTGCAAGTTCTCGCATTTCTTGAGCACTTCAACATTGCCGATGATGATGCTCGCGTGAATCCAGTCGGTGGCGCAATTGCAGTTGGCCATCCCCTTGCTTCATCGGGTGTGCGACTCATTCTCAATTTGGCGCGAAGCTTTGAAGAACATCCTGAGGTGCGTTATGGCCTCACGACTATGTGTATCGGTCTTGGCATGGGTGGCACTGTCATCTGGGAGAACCCACACTTTAAGGCGGGCAAATAATGAGCGATGTAACGAAATTACCTGAGGGCGCACCTGAAGAAGTTGTTACCAAAGCGCTGCTGCGCGAAGTAGATCTCACGCCATTTGGATTTACCGGCAAACTCGCTCTCATCACTTTAGATAATGGTTACGACCACAATCGCCCTAACACCTTTGGTCCAGTCTCGTTGCAAGAACTCGACGCTGCAATCACTGCCGCGATAGCAGCGAAGCCTGCCGCTATCGGTATTACTGGAAAGCCCTTTATCTTCGCCGCAGGTGCCGATCTCTCCGGTATTGCATTTCTCGCAAATCGCGAACAGGCACTAGCAATTGGAAAATTAGGTCACGATGTCTTTCGTCGCCTAGGTGAGTGTGGCATTCCCACTTTCGCCTTCATCAATGGTTTAGCACTCGGTGGCGGTCTTGAAGTTGGCTTGCACTGCAACTACCGCACTCTCGCATCTACTGCGCTCACTGGTCTGCCTGAAGTCTTCCTCGGCCTGATTCCTGGTTGGGGCGGTGCAACTCTGCTCCCCCAATTAATCGGTCCAGAAAAGGCCGTCCAAGTAATCATGCTTAATGCCTTGAATAACAACACAATGTTGAAGGCAAAAGATGCGTTGGCACTTGGTGTGGTCGATGCGGTTTACGAACCAGCTGACTTTCTAGAACACTCTATGGATTTTGCCGCCCAAGTATTAAGTGGCGCCAAGAAAATTGCACGCGCTGATTTCTCAAGCGATGCTAATTGGGATTCTGCAATTGCAACTGGACGCGCTGCTGCGTTAAAGAAATATGGCGGTGCAACTATTGCTGCGCCTGAGCGCGCTCTCAAACTTATCGGCGAATCTCGCACCGCAACTCGCGATTCTGGTTTTGCAGCTGAAGATCTCGCATTGGCCGATCTCACAATGACCGATTCACTTCGGGCCTCGCTCTACTCCTTTAATTTAATTCAGAAGAAGCGCAAGAAAGTTGAAGGCGCACCAAAGCCAGCACTTGCGCGCAAGGTAAGCAAGGTAGGCGTTGTTGGTGCCGGGCTGATGGCATCGCAACTTGCCCTCATCATGGTTCGTAATCTGCGCTGTCCAGTTGTCATGACTGATTTAGATCAGGCCCGCGTTGATAAAGGTGTGGCTTGGGTTCATAGCGAATTAGCCAAGTTAGTTGAGAAGAAGCGGATGTCGGAAGAGACAGCCCGTCGACTCAGCTCATTGGTCACTGGATCAGTTGATCAAAGCGCATTTGCTACCGCCGACTTCATCATCGAAGCAATCTTCGAAGAGTTATCACTCAAGCAGGAGCTCTTCAAAAAGTTAGAAACAATCATCTCCCCCGAGTGTGTGTTAGCAACAAATACTTCATCACTCTCAGTTGAGGCGATGTCAGAGGGTTTGAAGAATCCAGAGCGAGTAATTGGCTTCCACTTCTTCAATCCAGTTGCGATCATGCCTTTGCTTGAAGTTGCACGCACTAGCAAAACCGATGATGCCACTACCGCTACTGCAATTAGCGTTGGTAAAGAGTTGAAGAAGACAATGGTCATTACTAAAGATGCACCAGGCTTCGTTGTTAATCGCCTCCTTACTCGCTTCATGGGCGAGATCACCGATGCAATGGATGAGGGAACACCGCCAGAGATTGCCGATAATTCAATGCGCCAAATTGGTTTCCCAATGTCGCCCTTCGAATTACTTGGCCTAGTTGGTCCTGGCGTTGCACTCCACGTCGCCGAGACTCTCAATAAGAATCTAGGTCCGCGCTATCGCATTTCGCCGACTATTAAGCGAATCGTTGAGAAGCAAGTTCGCACCTTCTACATCAAAGATAGCGATGGCAAGTTCATTGCTAACCCAGAGGCAGTTGCACTCATTGAAAAGGGTACGAATCCAAGTACCGCCGATCAAGTGCGAGTTCGTGCGCTGACTGCGATTGCGCAAGAGGCGCGCATGATGCTCGATGAGGGCGTTGTTTCATCCCCTGCCGAAATTGATATCTGTATGTTGCTTGGCTCTGGTTGGCCGATGCATCTCGGCGGAATCTTGCCTTACTTAGATCGTGAAGGAATTAGCGAGAGTGCTTGTGGTCAGCTCTTTCATCCGAAGGCAGTTGCATCTCTTCCTTAAGGCTTGAACTCCACTCAACGATTGAACGAGTAATTGTCTGAGCGGTAATTCCTAACTTGCTCAAAATTTCGGCGCGCTTGCCATGTTGAATAAATTCCAATGGAACACCGATTGAGTGCAGTGGCGTTGTCACTCCTGCTTCACGGAAGAGCTCCGAGAGCGAACTAGCGATACCTGCGTGCTTGATGCCATCTTCGATAACAACAACGCTCTTGTAGCGCTGCGCCAAAGTGATGATGGATTGTGGCAGTGGCTTTACCCAACGTGGATCGATAACAGTGACGCCAACGCCTTCGCGGAATGCTTGTGAGGCTGCTTCGACTGCAACACCGGCAAGTGCGCCAACGCTGACTAGCAACACATCGGTACTTTCCCCGCGATAGAGAACATCGATGCCTTCGCGCCGTTCGAATGCTGGAATGTCATCACCAATTGCGCCTTTAGGAAAACGCAACACGGTTGGCGCATCTTTAACTGCGATTGCCTCGCGTAGAAGTTCTTTCAAGCGAGCTCCATCGCGCGGTGCTGCAACTTGCAGAGTTGGCACGATGCCAGTTAGGGCTAAGTCCCAGACACCATTATGTGATGGTCCATCATCGCCAGTGATACCAGCTCGATCTAATACAAAAGTAATTCCAGCATTGTGCAGAGATGCATCAAGTAGCAGTTGATCGAATGCCCGATTCAAGAAGGTGGAGTAGAGCGCAACAACTGGATGGAGGCCAGAAAAAGCCAGACCAGCTGCACTTGTTACTGCATGCTGTTCTGCGATACCCACATCGATGGTGCGCTCTGGAAATTGCGCTTGGAAATTATCGAGACCAGTTGGGCCCAGCATCGCAGCCGTAATTGCTACTACATCGCTGCGCTCTTTGCCGATTGCAACTAATTCATTGCTAAAAATCGAAGTCCAAGTAACTGCGCTCTTTGCAAGTGGCAACCCAGTCTCTGCATCGAGGGCACCGACTGCGTGATAGCGCTCTGCATCATCTTCAAGCGCTGGTGCAAAGCCACGTCCCTTTTCAGTAATGGCATGCACGAGAATTGGACCGCCAAATTCTTTTGCGCTCTCCAGTGCTTTCTCAAGCGCTTTTATGTCATGGCCATCGATTGGTCCTAAATATTTCAGACCTAAATCTTCAAACATGCCTTGCGGTGCGACGATATCTTTGATGCCCTTTTTCACACCGTGCAGAGTTTCGTAAATTGGAGTGCCGACAACTGGTGTGCGCTGCAGTACCTCTTTACCCCAGTCCAAGAACTTCTCATAACCTTGAGTGGCACGAAGGGTAGAAAGATAATTTGCGACGCCACCGATAGTTGGAGAGTAAGAGCGCTCATTGTCATTAATGACAATAATTAGTTTGCGTCCCTCAGATGCTGCAATATTATTGAGCGCCTCCCAAGCCATTCCGCCGGTGAGTGCGCCATCGCCCACAACAGCAACTACAAAGCGATCATCAATTCCTTGCAAGGCAAAGCCACGTGAAATTCCATCGGCCCAAGAAAGCGCAGTCGAAGCATGTGAATTTTCTACAACATCATGATCGCTCTCACTGCGGTTGGGGTAACCAGCAAGGCCGCTGCTCTGACGCAGTTGATCAAAGCCCTCAGCTCGACCAGTGAGAATCTTATGAACATAACTTTGATGGCCAGTATCGAAAATAATGAGATCGTGCGGTGAATCAAAACTTCTATGGAGGGCGAGGGTAAGTTCAACAACTCCTAAATTTGGACCAAGGTGTCCACCGCTCTTGCTGACTTTCTCAATGAGAAAGGCGCGAATTTCTGCCGCAAGTTCCTGCAACGCGGCGTCAGAGAGTGCCTTGACGTCAGCCGGTGATTTCAGAAACTCGATCATTTGCTAAGTCTAAAGGGCGATTAGGGATTGCGCACTCGCTATGCAAGTAATGAACGGAGCACATACTGCATGATGCCGCCGTGGCGATAGTAATCTGCCTCACCTGGGGTATCGATGCGCACTACTGCGGTGAAAGTCTTGCCACTCGCATTAACGGTGACTTCCTTAGGAACTCCCCCGCTATTGAGTGCAGCAATACCTGTCACTGCAAAAACTTCTTCGCCAGTTAAACCTAAGGTTGCCGCACTTTCGCCTTGCTTAAATTGAAGTGGTAGCACTCCCATTCCAATTAAGTTAGAGCGGTGAATACGTTCGTAGCTTTCAGCAATCACAACTCGCACACCAAGAAGTGCGGTGCCTTTGGCTGCCCAGTCACGTGAAGAGCCAGAGCCATATTCTTTGCCAGCCAAAATTACCAATGGAATACCAGCTGCTTGATAAGCAACTGATGCATCATAAATTGTGCTCTGTTCACCATTGCTTAAGAAGTTTCGTGTGAAGCCACCTTCGACGCCATCTAGCAGGAGATTCTTTAAGCGGATGTTGGCAAATGTGCCACGAATCATTACTTCGTGATTTCCACGGCGTGAACCATAGGAATTGTAATCCTTGCGATCGACGCCACGTTCGCTGAGGTACTTGCCGGCAGGCGAATCTGCCTTGATGTTGCCGGCAGGTGAGATGTGATCGGTAGTAACCGAGTCACCCAATACTGCAAGGACTCGCGCACCTGCAATATCTGTCACTGGCTTTGGAGTTGATGGCATGTTTTCAAAGTAGGGAGGTTTGCGAACATAAGTTGATTTCGCATCCCACTCAAAAGTCTTGCCAGTTGGCGTAGCCAACGACTTCCAGCGATGATCGCCATCGAAGACGCTTGCATAATCTTTAGTAAACATCGAAGAGGAAATTGCCGAATCGATAACATCTTGAATCTCTTGAGCCGATGGCCACAAATCTTTCAAATAGACCGCGTTGCCGCTCTTATCGTTACCAAGTGAGTCATTCACAAAGTCATGGTTCATAGTGCCGGCAATTGCATAAGCAACTACTAGCGGAGGCGATGCCAAGTAATTCATTTTCACATCAGGACTAATGCGTCCCTCAAAATTGCGGTTGCCAGAGAGAACTGCAGTAACCGCTAAATCATTTTCATTTACTGCTTTACTCACTTCAAGCGGAAGTGGGCCGGAGTTTCCAATACAGGTAACACAGCCATAGCCAACTAAGTTGAAGCCCAGTTGCTCCATGTATGTAGTGAGGCCAGCGCGGTCGTAATAATCGGTAACTACTTTAGATCCCGGTGCAAGCGTGGTCTTTACCCAAGGCTTGGACTTGAGTCCGCGCTCAACTGCCTTCTTTGCAAGAAGGGCTGCACCGATCATTACTGATGGATTAGATGTATTTGTGCAAGAGGTAATTGATGCAATAACTACATCGCCATTTTTAATAGTGGTTGACTCATTGCGCACCGAAATTGCAATCGGCTCTTTTGTTGTCTTATCGGAGAAATAGGTTGGAAGTGATTTCGCTAGCGCAGCTTTGGAATCGCTGAGTGAAATACGATCTTGTGGCCGCTTTGGTCCTGCAATAGATGGCACAACAGTTGCTAAGTCCAACTCAACGCTCTGCGTAAAGCGTGGCTCCACACTTGGGTCATGCCATAAGCCTTGTGCCTTCGCATAACTTTCAACGAGGGCAACTTGCTTCTCATCGCGGCCAGTCAATCGCAAATAGTGGAGCGTCTCTTCATCGATGGGGAAGATCGCACAGGTAGATCCATATTCAGGACTCATGTTGCCGATAGTTGCGCGGTTGGCCATAGGTACCGCAGAAACTCCAGGACCATAGAACTCGACAAACTTTCCAACTACGCCAGTCTTGCGAAGAATTTCAGTAATTGTCAGCGCTAAATCTGTTGCAGTCGTGCCAACTGGCAATTGACCCTTAAGTTTGAAACCAACGACACTGGGAATCAACATCGACACTGGTTGGCCAAGAAGTGCTGCTTCGGCCTCAATGCCGCCTACTCCCCAACCAAGCACACCTAAACCATTGACCATCGTTGTATGTGAATCAGTACCTACAACGGTGTCAGGGTAAGCCCGACGAACTCCGCCCACTTCGCGAATCATGACAACGCGCGCTAGGTACTCAATATTTACTTGGTGCACAATTCCAGTTCCGGGTGGCACGACTTTAAATTCATCAAATGCAGTCTGGCCCCAACGCAAGAAGCGATAACGCTCTTGATTGCGCTCGTACTCAATGTCTGTGTTCTGCTCAAAGGAGTCTTTAGTGCCAAAGACATCGGCGATGACGGAGTGATCAATTACCAATTCAGCAGGTGCGAGCGGATTTACTTTGCTGGCATCGCCACCGAGCTCAACAATTGCCTCGCGCATCGTTGCTAAATCCACGATGCAAGGAACACCGGTGAAATCCTGCATCACTACCCGAGCAGGCGTAAATTGAATTTCAGTATCTGGTTCAGTTGCAGGATCCCAATTTGCTAGGGCTTTGATGTGATCGGCAGTGATGTTTGCGCCATCTTCGGTACGTAGGAGGTTTTCGAGCAGAATCTTTAAACTAAAGGGCAAGCTCTCTGCGCCGCTGATCTGTGAGATGTCGAAGATTTCAAAGATTTCGCCACCAACGGTGAGATTCTTCTTGCTATTAAAGGAGTTCTTGCTCATTGCGAAATTGCCTCACTTTCACCTGTCACCATACCTCAGCCAATTGCTGGATCAAACCTCTACTTAGTGAATCGTGCCACGCATTCAATGTGGTGAGTCATAGGAAAGAGATCGAAGGCGCGCATTTCCTGAAGTACGAAACCTGCAGCAGCCAGGTAGGCGCTATCTCTGGCTAGTGCGGCTGGATCGCAGGCGACATAGACAATGGTGCGTGCATCGAGTCGGGCAATCTTCTCAATCACCGCAGCCCCTGCGCCATCTCGTGGTGGATCAAGAATTACAACATCGCAACGTTTCATTAGCGAAATATTTCGAATTACATCGCCTTCATGAATAAAAACATTGGGTGCAGATTCGAAATTTACCTTTGCATCTGCCACTGCCCATAGCGATGATTCGAAAATGTCTACTCGCCCACCAGTGCCAATCTCATCGAGAATTGCTGCAGCAAAGAGTCCGACGCCACCATAAAGATCGAGCACATGATCGCCCGGTTTCACACCCGCATACTCGCGGACCACATTACTTAATACTTCGGGCGCCTTGCTATTTCCCTGCCAGAAAGCGTTGTGATGAACTCGCAATTCTCGACCGTCGACAACTTCTGTTAAAAACTCATTCCCACTCTTTAATTTCGCAGGTACTGGTTTCTCACTCTTTGGCGCAGTTGCAATTGTTACCGCTGCATCACTTCCCACGGAGACCTCTACTGTCGAATTTGCCTGCCACAACTTCTTAGTCAAATCCGCCAGACCAGCAGCCTTATCAAGAATTACACAATCGGAAATTTCAACCACGTTATGACTGCGATGAGCGAAGAATCCAAGCTTGCCATTAGCACTTGATGTAAGTCCGGCACGAGTGCGCCAATGTAGATCTGGTGAAACCTCTTCCACTTCGACCGAAATCTCCATCTTTGCAAGACGTGAAAATTGCTCAGTAATAACATCGCTCTTGAGTTGGCGTTGACGTTTGGCCGAAATATGTTGGAAGTCGCAGCCCCCGCATTTACCAGCACCCGAATACGCACATGGCGGAGTAACTCGCTCCGCATCGGGTTGATGCACTTCTACAACATCGCCACGTGCAAACTTCTCGGTTCTACTTGTCACTTCAACGGTGACAACTTCACCTGGAATGCCATGGCGAATAAAGAGCACTTGGCCCTCATGGCGTGCAATGAAATGGCCGCCATGTGCGACCTTCTCAATGGTTACTTGAACCCGCTGCCCAACTGCCAGCCCGGCTCCACGTATCGCTGTCATAATGAATAACTCTAAGGGTGATAGGTTGTGCTTTGTGCACGTTGTAATCATGGGTTGCGGCCGAGTTGGTTCCTCACTTGCCATTGAACTCGAAGCTGCAGGCCACACCGTCTCTATCATCGATCAGACCCGCGAATCATTCCGCCGGCTTGGTGCAAATTTCAATGGAACAACTGTTACCGGCGTTGGCTTTGATCGCGACACTTTGGTGGAAGCGGGAATCGAACGCGCTGAAGCATTTGCCGCAGTCAGCAATGGTGACAATTCCAATATTCTCGCCGCTCGTGTAGCGCGCGAAACCTATGGCGTGAAAAATGTTGTTGCGCGTATTTATGACACGGGCCGTGCGGAGATTTACCAACGTTTAGGCATTCCAACCGTCGCCACAGTTCTCTGGACAACTGATCAGATTCTGCGCCGCCTACTCCCCGATGGTTCACGTTCTGAGTGGAGCGATGCAACAGGATCGGTGCAACTCTGTGAAGT
>WLQV01000090.1 GCA_009697555.1 Actinomycetota bacterium
AAAGCTTTTACCATCATCCATTACTACGTTGTAGACCACGTTCGGTGCAGTGGAGATAAGACTGAGATTCGATTCACGCTCTAACCGCTCACGGACAATCTCCATGTGCAGCAGTCCGAGGAAGCCACAGCGAAAACCAAAGCCAAGTGCGGCTGATGATTCTGGTTCGTAAACCAGGGCTGCATCGTTGAGTTGCAACTTATCGAGGGCCTCACGCAATAGTGGGTAATCGGCGCCATCGAGTGGATACAACCCAGAGAAAACCATTGGCTTGGGATCTTTGTATCCAGCAAGTGGATGCTTAGTTGGATTGTTATAGGTAGTAACAGTGTCACCAACTCGTGATTGGCGAACATCTTTAACACCGGTAATTAAATAACCTACCTCGCCAACGCCTAAGCCCTTGCTGGGCATTGGTTCTGGAGAGATCACGCCGACTTCAAGCATCTCGTGGCGAACGCCAGTGGAGTACATCTGAATTTGATCGCGTGGTGAGAGATGGCCATCAACCACGCGAACATAAGTGACAACGCCGCGATAAACATCGTAAACCGAATCGAAGATAAGAGCGCGCGCTGGTGCAAGTGGATCACCTTTAGGAGCTGGAATCTGCTTCACAATTTGATCCAGAAGCTCAGTTACGCCTTGACCAGTCTTGCCAGATACGCGAAGACAATCCTCTGGTTCGCAGCCAATTAACTTCGCCAGCTCTGCGGCAAATTTTTCAGGTTGTGCGGCAGGTAAATCAATTTTATTAAGCACTGGAATAATTTGTAGATTGTTCTCCATTGCCAAATACAAGTTAGCCAGAGTCTGCGCTTCAATTCCTTGCGCGCAATCCACGAGAAGTACCGCACCTTCACATGCAGCAAGTGAGCGTGAGACTTCGTAGGTGAAATCGACGTGACCAGGTGTATCAATCATGTTCAAGATATATTCTTGGCCATCAAGGCCGGAGCGCCAAGGAAGACGAACTGCTTGGCTCTTAATGGTGATGCCGCGCTCTCGTTCGATATCCATACGATCGAGATATTGCTCGCGCATATTGCGCGGATCTACGACTTCAGTAATTCCCAACATGCGATCGGCAAGAGTGGATTTACCGTGATCGATGTGAGCGATGATGCAGAAATTTCGAATCTGCTCAGGCGAAGTTGCCGCAGGTTGTGGGGCTTTGGCAGAGTTAATTGCAGGCATCGAATGAGTCCTGCCTTACACAGTTAAAGTCAGTGAGAAATTAACGAACGCCAGCTTGTTGAGCTGTCTTCGCCATTGATGACTTCTTATTTGCAGCTTGGTTTGAATGAATCACACCTTTAGCAACTGCAATATCAAGTGCCTGTGATGCATTACGAAGTTCAGTAGCAATCGCCTTCTGATCTCCGCCAGCAAGGACATCGCGGAACTTACGAACCGATGTCTTCAATGATGAACGGATTGCCTTGTTACGAAGGCGTGCCTTCTCATTGGTCTTGATGCGCTTGATCTGAGACTTGATATTTGCCACGAAATTGATCCTCTTCATCTGAACTTTGTTTGAAATCATGTTGGACCCGATTGGTCCACAAGAACGAGGTAAGGCTACCAGCGCACTCCCCTGCGCTCAAAATCAGGAACGGGCCGCCCCAATTTCAGCCAGAGCGCGCTCAAGTGCGTAAATCGGGTCGGTTGCCGCCCCTTTTACCTGCGCATCAGCCAGAGCAATCGCTTTGACTGCTCGAGCGATCGCAGCCGGCGACCAACTACTCAATTGGCGACGAGCTTTATCAATCTGCCATGGCGCCATTCCTAATTGGCCAGCTAATTCAAATGACTTAGCGCCGCGACTTACACCAGAAACTTTTGCAAGCGAACGCAGTGATGAGGCAATTGCACTTGTCACCATTACTGGATCAGTGCCAGTTGCTAAAGCTTGGCGAAGAACCAATAGTGCTGCAGGTGTGGGACCACTGAGCGCTGCATCTGCAACATCGAAGCCAGTAGTTTCAATTCTGCCTTGATGATATTTATTGACCGCTGCTTCATCAATAGCACCTGCCGTATCACTCATAAGCTGGGAAACTGCCGATGTCAGTTCTGCTAAATCATTTCCCATAGCGCTAATCAGTGCGGTGATTGCTCCGGGTGTTGGTTTGCGACCGCCATCTAAGAAGAGATTGCGTAAGAAATCTTCCTTCTCGGATTCTTTTTTCAGTGGATCGCAGGGAATAATTTCTGGCTTGAGCTTCTTGATCTGATCGAGCAAGGCCTTGCCCTTAACGCCACCTTTATGTAACAAGATTAAAGTAATTGTCGGATCTAGGCCCTCTAGCAGAGTGCTCAATTCTTCCTTGCCCTCTTCAGTTAAATCTTGGAGATCGCGTAGCACTAAAGCACGTCGCTCTGAAAAGAGTGATGGTGAGAGAGCATCAGAGATGTCGCCAGGTAATACTTCACTAGCGAAGAGTGAGGTTATTTCAGCGCTCTCTTCTTTGACTTGCCCAAGGAGTTTGGTTACCGCGCGATCGGCTAATGCACTCTCCGAACCAAGGATGAGGTAGATCGCATTCATGTCATCCTCCACTTCGCTTGATCGAAATCTTATGCTGCTTGATCGAGATTGCAATGTTGCCATCTTTATCACTGCGATAAACGCTGCTGCCGAGTCTAGTCAGGGCTGCAAGAGTCTCAACTGCAGGATGACCATAAGGATTTCCCTGACCCACGCTGATCAGGCTAATTCGCGGTGAGAGTGCAGCTATGAAAGGCAGCGATTGATAACGCGAGCCATGGTGGCTGACTTTGTAAATGTCTACTTTGTTAATTAACGGCAGTAACTCTTCTTGAACTGGCGGTTCGATGTCGCCACCGACAAAGAGTGAGAATTCTGGCGCATCAATCATGAGTGCAACGCTGGAATTGTTTATCGCTGAGCCATCACTTGGCATGGTGCTAATACTTTGCTCACTGTAATTGGGCCACAAGACTCTTATCTTTATTGCACCTACTTCAGAGGAGATTTCTGCTTTATCTCCTTGATGAACTTGCTCTATCGACAATGTTCGCAATAACCCAAGAGCTAACTTACTTTCACTTTCTGGCGCAAAGTTTGATGAAATCCATACCTTGCCAACCTTTCGTCCTTTCAATAATCCAGTCAGGCCCCCAACGTGATCTGCATGAAAGTGTGAAATCACAAGGAGTGAAATCTCGGTAATCCCCAGTGCGCGGAGACATTTATCTTCTAACACTGGATCAGGACCAACATCTAACGCGATTGCGCGATGAGCACCTAAATTAATGACTAATGAATCACCCTGTCCGACATTGCAATTTGCAATACTCCACTCACCATTGGGCCAGCGGGTGAACCAGAGCATTGAAGCTAGGAGTAAGAGTGTGACGACTATTGCGATGAGGGCTTTCCTGCCCCAACGTTTATAGAGGAGAACAAAGAGAGTGCCGCCAACAATTGCAAGGATGAATCCGCGCAAACCAGTACCAATTGTCAGAACTGGAAAGCCTGCGCTCCAATGCGCAACCCAGACGATTACTGTGGCTGGAAATTTAATGAGAAATATCAGAAAGGAACTCACTGCCCCGCACCATGGAGCAAGGAGTGCAGCAATAAAACCGATCACGGTTATTGGTGCAACTAGTGGTGCAGCGATCACATTCGCTACTACTGCAATTGGTGCGATGTAACCTGAAATCGCAACTAAAATGGGTGTGCAGAGTGAAATAGCTGCAATCGGTGGTGCGAGTGCACTAGCTAAGCGATCTGGCAGAAATTTCTGGAAATACTCAGTAATTTTTGGTGCCAGAAGCAGTAGTCCCGCTGTTGCTAATACCGAGAGGGCAAATCCTGGATCTCGACTCTGCCAAGGATCGATGAGAATTACTGCAGCGATTGCAAAGCCAAGTGCAGGTATTGAATCGCTCTGCCGGCCCGATCCTCTAGCTAACAATATGACTGCGGCCATAGCGGCAGCTCGTAAGACTGAGGGCGATGGTCGCACAAGTGAGATGAAAGCAATCAACACTACTCCAGTTAGCGTCATTCGCAGCCAGAGTTTTCGAATTACCCATTGTGAGAGCCAGAGTAGGAATGCAGAAACAATTGCAAAGTTTGCGCCACTTACGGCAGTTAAATGTGCCAACCCACTTCTTCGCATTGCAACTTTAAAATCGGCGCTCTGCAGCGATGTATCGCCCAAGACCATGCCAGGAATTAGTGCACCAGAATCCTCGCCGCGCGAGAGTTTTCGAAAGCGCAATCGAATCTCTCCGAGTGTTCTGCTCCACGCCGAAGGCTTGCTTAGAACTCTTATATCTCGCGCAAGTATCAGCGCTGCCACTCGAACTTCTTTAATGCTTCGCACTTGTGCACTTACTTCGATTTTCTGACCTGGCAAGAGAGCTGCGACGCTTCGATCTGCAATCACTCTCACCGGAACACGCAGGTGTAGACCATCTATTTCGATTGCAGTTGCAAGAAAGGAGTAGCTACCAGTGCGGCGATAGGAGCCACTTACCTTTGGTGCTGACTCAACCGGATCCGTTGTCACTTGCAATGTGAGGTGAGCGCTATTGCCAATTGCTCGATGTAACTCACTATTCTGCATCGCCATTTGGCGGAGAGAGAGCAGGGTTACGCCAATAAAGAGAGTTGTAGCTAAAAGCGAAAGAAGGTACTTCTTTTTAAAAGATCCCCAGAGAAAGATCGGTAGAGAAATTAACGCACCTTGCCAAGGTGCTAGAAAACTCTGTGAAAGCGCGCCAAACCAGAGGAAGCCCCCAATGGTGAGGGCGCGATAATCAATTAGATAGTGATTTTGCTCTTGAGCTGGCTGAATTTGCTGCCACCAATTCCTGGAACTTTCTGCAACTCATCGACCGTGACAAATGAGCCATGCGATTTTCGGTACTCAAGAATCCGACTGGCAAGAACTGGTCCGATCCCAGGAAGTGCTTCTAAATCTTTAGCGTTGGCGCGATTGATGTTGATGGGACCGCGCTTTGTACTTGCAACGCGGCTTCCTCCTGCGATTTTAGAATCTATGTAAATCTGCTCACCATCTCTCACAATTCTTGCCTGGTTAACGCTGGAGAGATCAGCGCTACTTCGCGCAGCACCCGCCGCTTTGATCGCATCAAAGACACGAGAGTTTGCCGGAAGTGAATAGACACCCGGTTGATTTACTGCTCCTGAGACATCGACAGTGATCGTC
>WLQV01000091.1 GCA_009697555.1 Actinomycetota bacterium
AACGCTATCTGCCACTTCATTGCGACCAAGAAAAGGAATAAATTTTGCATCGGTAAATGTCAATGGCGCATGGATCTCATCACTGATAATCACTACGCCATATTTCTTGGCAAGTTGGGCAAAGTGATCTAATTCAGATTCCGAGAAAATTCGCCCAAGTGGATTATGCGGACTACAGAGCATGTGAACTTTAATTCCAGTCTGATAGGCCGCCTCAATCCCTGCAAAATCAAGCTCCCAACCACTCTCACTTTGCGTAAGGGGCACATCCACTTTCTCCACTTGGACTTCATTGATCCAGTTGTAGAAATTCTGATAAATCGGTGAATTGATCAATACTCGATCACCAGGTTTAGTAAGTACACGTAACACCTCTACTGCGGCCACTCCGACATCTGTGGCTAACCGAACTTGGAGCGGATCGACCTGCCAATTCCAACGCGCCTTGGCAAAGGAGGCGAAATTAATACCTAACTCCGGAATTGCGCCTAGGTAACCTAAGTCAGAGTCATTGATCATCTGTAAGAGAAGTTGCTTAATTGGTTCAGCAATCGGGAAATCCATCTCGGCGACAGGAAGTGGCAAGACATCGGATGGAAAGCCGCGCCATTTTTCACTGCGGTGAGTTTGTAACTGCGCGAGAGTGGCAGCGATGAGTTTTTCGGTAGCCATTTTCTTATCGTAGTGCTCTCGCAGGCTTTTAGAGGATAGGTTTCTCACTACACATGAGTACATCGCCCCGCGCCATGCAGGCTATTACCGCCGAAATTGTCGCTATCGACCCAAAATTTGAGCTGGTTATTAGTGGGAGCACTCTCTGCGATTTGGATAGTAAGAAGTCGAAAAATAACCATGTTGTAGCTTTGAGTAAATCAATAATTTCGCAACAACTTGCGGTTAAGGCTGCCGATTCGATTTACCAAAGGTTTCGATCTCTCTGCGACGGTGACGTAAATTTAGAGAGCATTGCAGGCTTATCTCAAGGCCAACTCAGAGAGATTGGACTATCTGGGGCTAAAGCAAAAGCGATTATTGGTTTGTATCAATCACATAATTCAGGATCAATTGATTTGCATAACCTCCATAAAATTCATGATGACGCACTTCTTAGCCAACAACTCACATCACTCTGGGGAATTGGGCCATGGACTGTGCACATGTTCATGATGTTTCAATTAGGACGACTCGATGTCTGGCCAGTGGGCGATCTTGGCGTGCGTCGTGGCTGGGAGAAGATTCATCGAATGCGCGATGAAGTCGATCCAGCAAAACTCATCAAGCTCGGTGAGAAATTTGCGCCCTATCGCAGCGTTGTTGCTTGGTATTGCTGGCGCGCACTCGATCAGAAGTAAGAGTTAGCGCGCTTCCAAAGTCAGTGAAACTGAATTAATACACCAACGTTGGTCGGTCGGTGTATCAAATCCTTCACCATCAAATACATGGCCCAAGTGAGAGCCACAATTGGCACAGCGAACTTCGGTACGTACCCGCGGTGCTAGTGAGCGATCCTCAATCAGAAGAACTGCATCATCGGTAGTTGGTGCGTAGAACGATGGCCAACCGCATCCGGAGTGGAATTTTGTCTCGCTCTTAAATAAGACATGGCTACACGCTTTGCACTTGTACACCCCAACACTTTCAGTATCGGTGTACTCGCCTGTGAATGGTCGCTCTGTTGCACCATGTCGGAGCACATCAAATGAGAGTGGATCTAATTTCTTTCGTAGCTCTTCATCATTGAGGCGAGCTGGAAATTTATCGGCATCATAATCACTACTGGACATGAGCTGCCTTGGGGTACGGCACACCAGTGCTGGAGTGGCAATCGTAACCATTGGGATTCTTCGCTAAATATTTCTGGTGATACTCCTCTGCTGGCCAGTAAGTAAGCCCATCAGCGGAGATAATTTCACTGCAAATTTCTGCCATACCAGCCGCAGTTAATGCACTTTGATAAGTTGCAGCCGAGGCAAGTGCCTGCGCTAAATGTTCGGAATTGGTGGCGTAAATCGCGCTGCGATATTGAGAGCCAATATCATTTCCTTGGCGATGGTAAGAAGTTGGATCGTGCATCGTCCAGAACTCTTCCAATAATCTCTGATAGGAAATAAGCGAAGGATCAAACGTAACTTTGCTAATTTCAGCGTGGCCAGTACTTCCAGTGCAGACCGCTTCGTAACTGGGATTTGCAGTGTGACCACCCATGTAACCCACACTTGTTTCAGTAACGCCAGTTAATTGCCAGAAGCGTCGTTCGGCGCCCCAGAAACATCCAGTTGCAAAGAAGGCGCTCTCATGTGATGACATGATGGAATTCTCGCAGGAAGTTCACAATTGCGCAGAATTTCTCAGTAATTCTCGACCGTACAGCGTGAATAGAGCGTGACTGCTAACCTCACTCCTGCGCCCCCGTAGCTCAGGGGATAGAGCACTGCCCTCCGGAGGCAGGTGCGCAGGTTCGAATCCTGCCGGGGGCACAGTTACCCCTCATAGTGGCGCCACTCTTTTGATCATGTGTGACGTATAACTATTGCCTTCATCCTTGATACTTTCGCCAACTCAGGGGAGAATTACCTGCACCGCAGTTCTTACAACTTAAGTTTTTCGTGTTTATCGCGAGAAATTTAAGAATTAGACCCTGCGGGAATTATCACGAGGAGGTGGGACATGGCAGAAGCAATGGATTGGCGCCATAAATCTGCCTGCCGTGATGAAGATCCAGAACTCTTCTTCCCAGTGGGAAATACCGGTCCTGCAATTTCTCAAATTGAAGAGGCGAAGAAAGTCTGTAATCGCTGCATCGTGAAAGAACCTTGCTTGCAATGGGCACTCGAGAGTGGCCAAGATGCAGGTGTGTGGGGCGGATTATCTGAAGATGAGCGTCGCGCTCTTAAGCGCCGCGCGGCACGTAATCGGGCACGCATGATGGAACAGAACAACCCTAGTAATTAATTTCTACTAAATACTAGAGTGCGAATTTTACAATCGCGCTAGTTCCACCAGACTCCCCCGAAAATAGCAGCTGACCATTGAGTTCATTTACGGTGAGAGTTCGTGCAATCTGCAAACCTAAATTAGCTGACTTCTCACTATCAAATCCTGGTGCAAGGCCTGCGCCATTGTCGTGAATTTCCAACGAGCACTCTTTGCCATTTCTTACCGCAGTAATCGTGAGACGATTTCCCACCTCAAAGAGACCATGCTCAAATGCATTGTGAATTAACTCGGTACTGACCAGAGCAAGAGGAGTGGCGTGACGCGGCTCAAGTGTGCCAATGAGACCAATTCGTTCAATTGTTATCTCGGCTGACCGAGAGGTGAGTTCTAGTGCATTGGCAATGACTCGATCGAGCACATCATCAAATGCAACCGATTCCTCGGAATTACTTGAAAGACTCTCATGTACCAGGGCAATAGATCCAATCCGACGCACTGCCTCTTCGAGTGCAGCACTTGCAGTGGCATCTTCAATTCGTCGCGATTGTAATCGCAACAGTGCAGACACTGTCTGCAGATTATTCTTTACACGGTGATGAATCTCCCGAATCGTGGCATCTTTAGTAATCAGCGCTTTATCTCGGCGACGCAGTTCGGTGACGTTATGTAAGAGCACGATTGCACCAGTGCGATCACTGCCCTGCAAGAGCGGTAGAACTAATAAATCAATGGTTCCGCTGGTGTTTTCCAATTCAACTCGGCGAAGTGCTTTACCACTTAATCCGCTACGAACACTCTCCTCTTGCGGTGTTGCAGATTGTTTGGAAACTCCAGCACCAACATCTCCCAAGAGATAACTCTCTAACTCTTTACCCCAACCCAAACGGTTAAATGCAGAACGCGCATTAGGGCTGGCGTAAGAAATAACGCCATTAACATCGAGGCGAATTAATCCATCACCCACGCGAGGTGCAGGGTCGAAAATTGAATTGGCATTGGGGAATGGGAAATTTCCTTCTGCCACCATTCGATAGAGCGCATGTGCGATCTCGCGATAGGTTAATTCCAACCGACTTGGTGAGCGCATTAATTCAGCATTTCTGTGGCGCGAAATTACTGCAATCACTTGTTCGCCAACAATCACTGGGACGGTCTCTTCTTTAATTAATAATTCACCGACTCGTTCGGGTTCTGCATCACGAATAATTTCACCGTTGGAGAGCGCGCTATCGATCCGCGCCTTCTCGCCCCATGCAATTTCATCCCCGATAACATCATGGGTAAATACTGTTGCTGCAGTTGTTGGTCGAATGTGAGCTACTGCAACAAATCCAGTCGGCCAGCTTTTGAGATCTTTGCGCAATGGAACCCAGAGGATCAAATCCGCAAAGGAGAGATCGGCAAGTAGCTGCCAATCCGCCGTGAGTTCGTGGAGTCGCTCTAACTCAGATTCACTCAGGCAGGTACGCCCCGAAACTAAATCTTCTAACTGGGCCATTAATTGCCACTCTTGCTAAGCCATGCAGGAAGTTGCTCTGCGATCTCTTGCACTGCAAACCAACTCAACTCCTCTTCAATTTCACCATCATCGTGTGCCGCAACGAGCAGGCACTCAACTTCGCCCAGGGCAATCTCAAATGAAGCACTCCATTGGCCAGATTCATCTAGTGATGTGCCAGGAAAATCCCGCTCAGTGACGAGAACAAAACCCCATCCATTGTTTGCTGCAGCAGAGAGTGAAGCTGCCTGCCAGGAAGTTTCAAACTCTAACTCTTCACTCTCTGGATTTTCTTCATCTGCAAGGGAGAGGCCCTGAGTTATTTCAACTGCACCCTTATCGACAAGATTCGATAATTGCATAGGTGAAACGGGGAGGTAACTTCGCATGTATCAAGGGTATAAGAGTTCAGGAAATAAGTTGAATTGCGATCCGTTCTACCTCTTTACGCCATCTGGAACGCGGATTTACTTCCACTGCCACTAAGCCACGCTCCTGAATTTGCGCAAAGAGGCGCTCCTCGCGAGCAAGCTCTCCGGCGCCAAGCTTTCCGCTAACCAAATTGATTAAGAGGTGTGGGCTTCCTGGCAGACCGCGTGCCTTGAGATCACTCACCAAATTCTTGCAACGTTGTTGATGGATCCGTGAATTCGTTGAAATGATCAGGATTCGATCAGCAAAATCCAATACCAATTCTTGTAACGGTGTTACTGCGTTGAGAAGGTATTTGCC
>WLQV01000092.1 GCA_009697555.1 Actinomycetota bacterium
AGAGAGATCTGCAATGCCAGCCAGTGGCGCAGTGCCCAACGCAATTGCAGTGGCATAACAACCGGGATTGGCAATCCGGGTACTTGCTTTGATCTTCACTCTCTGCCCCGGCAATTCAGGCAGACCATAAACCCAAGTACCTGCGTGCTCGCCGCCGTAATACTTCTGCCAACTCTGCGCAGAGTTCAATCTAAAGTCTGCTCCTAAATCAACCACTTTGATCGATTCCGGCAGTTGGTTAATTAACTTCGCTGACTCGCCATGAGGCAGTGCAAAGAAGAGAAGATCACATTTACTTAAGGATGGAATATCGATCGAGTCAAATTTTCTGCCCTGTAAAAATCCCAATTGAGGATGGACTGAAATGATCCCCTCGCCCGCATTCGAATGTGCAGCGATTACCTCAACTGAGAATTTTGGATGGCCGGCCAGCACCCGCAGCAGTTCCCCGCCTGAGTACCCGCTTGCCCCAACGACCCCGATTTTCATAGCCCTAGAGTAACCCACTATGCATAATTATGCAATTAGGCGTATTTTTATGCAGAGCGTACTACGGCTCCATGGCGCTTGGCGGCGAGAGTGGCTGCCGTTTCGCGTAGTGCCGAAACCTCGGCTGTAGT
This sequence comes from Actinomycetota bacterium, assembly GCA_009697555.1. Lineage (GTDB taxonomy): Bacteria > Actinomycetota > Actinomycetes > Nanopelagicales > Nanopelagicaceae > WLQV01. The sequence continues at coordinate 621 of WLQV01000092.1, forward strand.
GAGAGTGCGATCGGCGGCACGAAACCGAAGCGTGAATGCGAGAGAGATCTTGCCCTCACCCAATTGGTCATAGCGATCAAAGAGTTCAATCGATTCCAATAACTCCCCCGCACCTTCGCGCAGCGTGGCCATGACCTCTCCTGCCGCAACCGAACCATCAACTACTAGAGCTAAATCCTGTACCGCAACTGGCATCGTTGTAATTGCCTGCGCCCGGATAACTCCAGTCTCGGGCAGAGCTGAAAGATTCACTACGAATGCACTGGCGCGCTCTGGCAATCCATGAGCAGCAATAATCCTTGGATGTAACTCACCGGCATGAGCAACAGCTTTGCCATTAACTTGCAGTTCGGCACAGCGCTCGGGATGCCACGGAGCAAAATCAGATCGAACCACTGTCGCAGTTAGCCCAGTGCTCTCAATAATTTTTAACGCAAAGCTAATTGCATCGCTCCAACTGTAATTTCGCTCCTTGCCTTGCCAGCCCTCTGCCTCAGCAGCGCCAACCAGAACACCGCCAACGTGTTGATGTTGTGGTGGAACTCCGGCATAAAGTTTCTTGATTACCGCTTCACTTGGACGCACACTTGTACTTATTACCGGCGCCGCACTCTCTGCAATCGTCTTACGGAAAATTGAACCAATTTCAAAGAGACCAAAGCCTCTAGCACCGCGCCCCAAATTCCGCTCGGCAGCTTGCACTAAACCGGGAATCAAATGGGTGCGAAGTAATGGCGCATCATCGGCCATGGGATTTGCGATGCGATAAGTTGCGGCACGCTCTCCGGTGTAATTGAAGACCTTCATCGTTGCTTCGCTCACAAATGGATAAGTCTGAACTTCGTAGAGACCAAGATCGGCTAGTAGCGCTCCAACTTTGCGTTGGCGTGCTTGGGTCTGCGTCAGACCAGTACTTACTGGCCGCGGCGGCAAGAGAGATGGAATCGAATCAAAACCAATAGTTCGCGCGATCTCTTCTACTAAATCAATAGCTTCCTCAAGATCAGGTCGCCACGATGGCACCGAAACTTTCAACTTCTTTCCCGCAGCGGCTACAACACCACAGCCCACTGATTTAAGCTGCTTTGAAACCGTGGCGCTAGTAATCGCATAACCCAAGATCTCTCCTGGAAATTGCGGATCTAAAAGAATGCTCCGTTTTGCTGGAACTTTCCCGGCAGTGGCTACCCCCACATAATCTGCGCCGCCAAGATCTACCAGCAGCGATGTGGCACGCAACGAGGCGATCTCTGCCAACTCTGGATCCACTCCCCGCTCGAAGCGACGAGAGGCCTCAGTAGAGAGCTTGTGGTTGCGTGCATTCTTTGCGATTGCAACTGAGTTAAATCGAATCGCTTCAATCGCTAGCGCAGTGGTCGATTCAGTAACTTCGGAATCTAAACCACCCATAGTTCCGGCTAATGCCAACACCTTCTTATCGTCAGAGATAAGCAGATCAGCCGCGGTAACAGTCCGCTCTTGTCCATCGAGGGTGGCAAATTTTGTCGCTTTACTTGCCCGCGAAACTTTCAAAGTGCCAGCAATTTTTGCCGCATCAAATGCGTGCAGTGGCTGTCCTAGCTCCAACATTACATAGTTGGTGACATCAACGGCTAACGAGATGGAGCGCATTCCACATTTCTCAATCCGGCGTCGAAGCCAGAGTGGTGAAGCTGCCTTTGGATCGAAATTAGCAAGTGTGCGTAGATACATCACATCGGCATCTTTGCCGTCAGAAATTTTAGCTTTAACAACCTTGCCCGCACTTGCCTTAGCGCGCAGCTTTGCCGCCTTCGCAGTAAGTGCTGGATCGATGTATTTAACGGCGAATGCGCCGGCAATCTCTCGTGCCAATCCGCGAATCGATAGCGCATAACCACGATCAGGATTTACTGCAATATCAAAGATCACATCATTGAGTTCTAATACTTCGAAGGCGTCATCGCCAATTTTTGCCGCACCCTTAGCCAGGGTCAGGATTCCTTCACTCTCATCGCTCAAACCGAGTTCTTTAGTTGAACAGATCATGCCATTGCTTGTTTTTCCATAAGTCTCACGAGCAGAGATTGCAAAGCCGCCAGGCAACACTGAACCAGGCAGCGCCACCACAACTAGATCGCCCACCACGAAATTTGTGGCACCGCAGATGACAAATCGTGGCTTCTTCTCTTTGCAATCGAGTTCTACATAGCGAATCGGCTTCTTGAACTCAGTGATCTCTTCAATTGACTTCACTTTTCCAATAACGATTGGGCCAGTGATCTCTTTGCCGGTGACGGTAAATCCTTCAACTTCAAAACCCACACGCACAAAGGCATCAGAGATCTTCTCAGGCGTTGCACTCTTTGGAAGTGCAGCGAATTCTTGCAACCATGAAAGTGGAACTAACATTTAGATACCACTTCCAAATTGAGCTGAGAAGCGCAGATCGCCCTCAACAATGTCATGCATGTCAGTAATTCCGTGGCGCACCATAAGTGTGCGCTCTAGCCCCATGCCAAATGCAAAGCCAGTAAAGATTGAAGTATCTACGCCGCAGGATTGCAGAACTTTAGGATTGACCATTCCGCAGCCGCCCCATTCAATCCAGCGACCATTGAAGAAGACATCAACTTCGGCGCTCGGTTCAGTGAATGGGAAGAAAGAGGGACGAAGTCGAGTCTTGGCCTCATCACCAAACATTTTGCGCGCAAAGGAATCGAGAGTTCCTTTGAGATGAGCCATTGTTATCCCGCGATCGACAACTAAGCCTTCAACTTGATGAAATACCGGTGTGTGAGTGGCATCTAATTCATCGGCCCGAAAGGTGCGGCCAGGACAGATCACGTAAATCGGCGGCTTCTGCGCCAACATAGTGCGCACTTGAACTGGTGAGGTATGAGTACGTAGCACTAAACCTGATTCAAGTGGTTCAATGAAGAATGTATCTTGCATGGTGCGAGCGGGGTGATCGGCAGGAATATTGAGTGCATCAAAGTTCAACCACTGCGCTTCTAACTCTGGACCTTCGGCAATTGAGTAACCTTGGCCGATAAAGAAATCTGAGATCTCATTCTTGATAATTGTGATGGGATGCAAGCCGCCGAGTTTGCTGCGATGTGGCGGCAAAGTGACATCGACTCGCTCTTGAACTAAGAGGACTGAATCGCGTTCAATTTCTAAAGCGCTGGTGCGGGCCTCAAGGCTTGCATTGATTTTGCCGCGCGCATCTCCGATAATTTTGCCAAGTACTGCGCGCTCATCGGCTGGCAGCGTTCCTAAGCTACGACTTGCACCAGAGATTGGTGACTTATCCCCCGCATGAGCAAGGCGCGCACTCTTTAACTCTTCTAAGTTTTGGGCTGACGCAAATGCCGAGATTGCCTGGTTTACCCAGTTATCTATCTCTGCAATCTCCACCTGCGAAGTCTAACGGCAGAGCCCTGCAATTCGGGTGAGGTTTATTGCCCAATCGCATACATCACGATGGCGGCGGCAACTGAAAGGTTCAAACTCTCGGTCTGGCCCTCCATTGGGATTGCCACGGATTGCACTCGATTGCTCGCTAATTCCTGCGATAAATCTTTGAGTCCTTGCGCCTCATTACCAAAAATCCAGAGTGCGCTTTTCGCATCGGCTACATCGGAGAGCGCAAGATCGCCATCACCCATCAGCGCGTAGCGCGCATAATCTGGAAATGCAGTGATGAGATCGCTCAATGAAACATCTTCAAAAAGTGGCAAGTGCCAATGCGATCCGGCCGCGGAGCGAATTACTTTAGGTGAGAATAAATCAACGCTATCTGGTGAGGTAATGACCGCTGAAATTCCTAGGGCCTGGGCGGTGCGAATAATAGTTCCGGCATTTCCTGGATCTTGAATTCGATACAGGTAGATTACGCTGCCCTTGCCCTTTATCTCACTCATCTTCCATGACGGATAAGTGCAGATTGCCAAGATTCCCTGCGGTGTGACGGTATCTGCCATCGCTTTCATAACGCCATCAGTGACTTCTTCCACTGCGACGCCGGCAAGATTAATTCCATCTTCCACTAACTTTGCCATTCCACTTTCGGTGGCATAGAGCGTGCGAATTTGCGGACCTGTTCTGCTTTCTAGAGCCTCGCGTACCGATTGCAAACCTTCAGCCACGAACTCGTGTTTTGCTCTGCGTTCGCGCGCACCCCGAGATGAAAGAAGAGCCTTCACTCTCCCGATGTGGGGAGAATGAAGGCTCTCGATCATAGGATCCTAAATTTAAGCTGAAACTAAGTTCTTGCGTGCAACTTCTACAAGTACTTTAAAAGTCTCTGGCTCATTTGTTGCCAATTCAGAGAGGACGCGGCGATCAACTTCAACACCAGCTGCCTTCAACCCTTGGATGAAGCGGTTGTAAGTCAGTCCATTCTCACGGGCTGCAGCATTGATGCGCTGAATCCAGAGCTGACGGAAATCACCCTTCTTATCTTTGCGATCATTGAAGGCATAGATCATCGAGTGAGTGAGTTGCTCTTTTGCTTTCGCGTAGAGACGTGAACGTTGTC
>WLQV01000093.1 GCA_009697555.1 Actinomycetota bacterium
CAACGACCCAAGGAATGGGCGCTGCGCAGATGAAGACGATTGGTTCGTTCATTGCACGCGCGATCAAAACCGAAGATCCTCAAGTTGCTGCTGGCATTAAATCTGAAGTCCACGCACTGACTGCTCAATTTCCGATCTATCAGTAATTTTCCATCAGTGTTATTCACGGAGGAGCACCTGAATGCGTGAGTACTTAGTAACTGCACTCATTGCAGCGCTACTTGCTTATGTTGCGACTCCACTAGTTATTAAGTCGGCACGTAGTTTCGGCGCGATTGCTGAAATTCGAAATCGCGATGTTCATACTGTGCCAACGCCACGCTGGGGCGGTATCGCGATGTGGCTGGCTATGTCACTGACTTTCCTCATCGTCAATCACCTGCCCTTGGTGGGAAAATCATTTGGCCACGATGCACAAGGTATTTTCTTAGCTGCCACTTTTATTACTCTGCTTGGTGCACTCGATGATCGCTTCCAATTAGATGCGCTTACTAAATTAGCTGGCCAGGCACTTGCGGCCGGAATTTTACTGCTCTATGGAATTCAAATTTTATGGTTACCCATCAACGGTGTAGTTACTCTTCCGCAGAGCATCGGACAATTTCTCACTGTACTAATTGTCTTGGTCACCATTAATGCCGTGAATTTCATCGATGGTCTGGATGGTCTTGCCACTGGTATCGCTGCAATTTCAGCCGCTGCATTCTTTGCCTTCTCTTACTTACTTGCTGTGGTTTATGGCCTCAGTCGCGCTGGCTCACCATCACTGATTACTGCAGTTGTGGTTGGAGTCTGTGTGGGATTTCTTCCCTACAACGTGCACCCCGCGCGAATTTTCATGGGGGATTCTGGTTCGATGTTCTTGGGGCTGCTATTAGCCACATCTGCAATCACTTTGACTGGCCAAGTCGATGCCAATGCAATTTCGGCAGAGCGGGCCGGACCTACTTTGTTACCGCTGCTGCTTCCCTTTGCCGTATTAGCAATTCCACTGCTTGATTTTCTCTTAGCAATCATTCGCCGAGTGCGAGCAGGCAAATCACCATTTGCACCTGATCGAGATCACTTACATCATCGCCTACTTGCTCGTGGCTTTAGCCATCAACGCACTGCGGTAATTATGTATTCATGGACTGCCACACTCGCAGTTCCAGTAACAATCGCAGCATTTGAACCGGTATGGGTTGCGATTCTTGCAGCGCTCATTCTTGGTACTGCAACATTCTTCTTAAATTTCAAGAGAGGCAAAGTCAAGAATCCAAAGGCAGAGGTGAGCGCATGAAGAGCGATGCAAAGCCTTCAATTGAATTTGAAATGTGGAAAGGCGCACTTCTCCCAGCTATCACCGTAGGCGTACTTGGCATAATTGGCTTTGGGCTTACACGTGGCAGAGCTGGTGCAATTGGAAGTTTGCTAGCAAATTTTATTGTCGTAATATTCTTTGCAATTCATTTAGCTATCTCTAAAGTCTCAGCGAAGATGGATCCGATGCTCACAATGATGCTTGCGATGTTTTCCTACTTTGGCAAGATGCTCATTCTCGGCGCATTTCTCCTCTTAGTTGTGAAGAAGATCGCACCAGATACGCTCGATCGCCTCAGTTTCGGTGTAGTTGCAATTGCGATAACCTTTGCATGGCTAGCGGGGGAGATTCGTGCCTTCTTGAAGTTGCGATTGACTCTTCCTATGCCTAAGAAGTAACTCCAGAAGAATTAACTCCAGAAGAAGTAACTCAAGAAATAGAGGAGCAGAGATGGCAAGTGATGGCGATAAGGGCAAGAGTTCACTGCCCAATAACAATGCCAAGGCCAGTGCGATTCGCGAAGATGGCGCATTCTGGTCAATCTTTGCCTACCTCATTTCGGGCCTTCTTTTCTGGGGCGGCATGGGCGCCCTCGCAGATCACTTTCTCAACACAAGCTTCCTCATTCTGATCGGCCTACTCATTGGCCTCTCCGCCGGGTTGGGCTTGATTTGGATGCGCTTTATCCGCCAGTAGCAGGCGCTTTTCCCGTTCGCTCCTCCGTTTAAATCACACTCTGTAGTTTTGCGAAGACCGCCCGCTACCCCTAAGTTAGTGCTCGCAGGAGCGGTCCGACCCCCCATCTGGCCCATCGCATTCGTCATTAGAGGAGTAATCGCTTTGTCTGCCATGCTCAATAGAAGTGGTGCGGGTTTTGCGCCACCAAGTAGCGCGGACTTCGATTTCAAACCCATCTTTGGCAACTCAATCTTTACAACAAAGCCAGTTTTTCTCTGTTTCCTCTCGGTAATTCTGATTGCAACATTCTTTATTCTCTCTGCTCGTAAAGCTGCGATCGTTCCATCACGTCTGCAATTTGCCGGTGAATCTGTTTATGGCTTTGTGCGTGGAACTTTAGGTGAAGCGGTAATTGGTCCTGAGTTCATGCGCTTTGTGCCATTTCTCTTCTCGCTCTTTACCTTTGTATTAACGAATAACCTCTTTGGAATTGTTCCTTTCTTGCAATTTCCTACGATGTCACGAATTGGTTTTCCAATCTCCATCACGCTCTGCGTCTATGTCTGCTATCACTGGATCGCAATCCGTAAACATGGCTTTATTAAGTACATGAAAGATGTCTGCTTTATGCCAGGAATTCCTGCGCCGGTCTACATCATTCTTACTCCAGTGGAATTTGCTACCTACTTTGTTACTCGTCCGCTCACACTTGCAATGCGTCTCTTCGCCAACATGTTCGCTGGCCACCTACTCCTACTGATCTTTACCTTGGGTGGTGAGTATCTGCTCAAGAGCGGTGCGCTCATCAAAATCTTCAGCCTCTTCTCCTTTACCTTTGCAATCGGCTTGAGTTTCTTCGAGTTTGGCATCCAATGCCTACAGGCCTACATTTTTACCCTCTTAACAGCGCTCTACATCGCCGGAGCAGTCGCCGACGAGCACTAACTAAATTTGGCCAAGCACCAGTTTGGTCATTACGTGAAAGGAAAAGAAAATGACAGGCACACTCAACCTGGTCGGTTATGGCCTATCTGCAATCGGACCTGCAATCGCAACTGGCATGATCTTCGCCGCGTACATCAACGGCGTAGCTCGTCAACCAGAGGCACGCAGCATCCTGCAACCAATCGCATTCCTTGGCTTCGCACTTGCTGAAGCTTTGGCGCTCTTCGGTCTGGTTCTTGCATTCGTTCTGTAATTAATACATCAGTTACTAGTTCTAGGGAGCAAGCATGAGTGCACATCTCGTGATGGCAACAATGCATACTGCAGCAGAGGAAGCCGGACCTAGTCCGATCATTCCGCACCCTGCAGAAATCGTTGTTGGCCTCGTCGCATTCCTTATCCTCTTTTGGTTATTGCGCACTAAAGCGGTCCCAATGTTTGAAAAGGCATACAGCGATCGCACTCATGCAATTCAAGGTGGATTAGAACGTGCGGAAATTGCACAACGCGAAGCAGAGATTGCTTTGCAAAAATATCAGACTCAATTAGCTGATGCTCGTGGCGAAGCCGCGAAACTTCGTGATGAGGCCCGACAAGAAGGTGCTGCAATCATTGAAGCGATGCGGACAACTGCGCAAGAAGAAGCGGCTCGGATTACTGAGTCAGCCAAGGCTGCGATCGAAGCCGATCGCAAGCAGGCTATGAATGCGCTTCTGGGCGAAGTAGGAACTATCGCTACTGAACTTGCATCAAAGATTGTCGGCGAATCGTTAGAAGATCAAGCCCGTCAATCACGCGTTGTTGAGCGATTCCTCTCAGAGATGGAGAGTTCAAAGTAACCATGACTCTCGTGTTGAAGGGAACAAGTGGGCAGTCATTTGCCACAACTCGTACAAATCTAGATAAGCAATTAGCTTCGCTAGATTCTGCTGCGATTGTTGCGCTCTCTGCCGACCTCTTCACCATGGTCCGTACTTTGGATTCCTCTCTCGCCTTGCGCCGCGGACTTACAGATCCATCGCGCTCCGGCAGCGAGAAGAGCACTTTGGCTACCAATCTCTTTGGAAAATCACTCGGCGCAAATGCGCTCAAGGTTCTCCACGAGATGCTTCAGGTGCGCTGGTCTAGTCCACGCGACTTGGGCAATGTCATTGAACTCCTTGCCATCGAAAGTGAAGCGGCGGCAAGTGAGAAAGATGGTTCGATTGACCAGCTAGAGAGTGAGATTTTTGCATTTAGTGAAACCGTGTCTGGTGCACCGGAGCTTCGCGCCGCACTCTCTAATAAGACAATTAATGCAGGTCAAGCACGTAAGAGTTCAGTGGTCTCTGCCCTCCTTTCCGGCAAGGCAACTGCAAATACGATCCGCTTGATTTCGCAGTTAATTGATAATCCACGTGGCCGCAACATTGAAAGTTGCTTCCGCGATATTGCCGAAGCAGTGAGCTCTCGTCGCAATCGCTCCATCGTTCATGTTGCTAGTGCAACAGCGCTCAATGGAGATCAGATTGCACGACTCACTAAGGCGCTAGAGAAAGAAATTGGACGTAAAGTTCAAGTCAACGTAGCGGTAGACCACAGCGTTATTGGTGGCCTCTCCATTCGCTTCGGTGATGAATTAATCGATGGCACAGTCGCATCTCGCCTAGGGAACGCATCGCGTTCACTTGCGAGTAAGAGCGCATAAGAATTTATCAATAGTAAGAATTAAGACCGAGATACAGAGGAGATAAAGATGGCCGAGATGACAATCCGACCCGAAGAGATCCGTGATGCCCTGGCAACATTTGCCAAGTCATACGATCCAGGCGTCGCCACTCGTGATGAAGTGGGAACAGTCACTGAAGCAGGTGACGGCATCGCTCGTATCGAGGGTCTGCCATCCACCATGGCTAACGAACTTCTTAAGTTTGAGAATGGCACACTGGCACTAGCGCTGAACCTCGATGTTCGCGAAATCGGTGCGGTTATTCTCGGTGACACAACTGGAATTGAAGAAGGAACACCAGTGCACCGCACCGGTGAAATTCTCTCGGTACCAGTTGGTGATGGCTTCCTTGGTCGCGTTGTTGATGCGCTAGGAAATCCGATCGATGGCAAAGGCGAAATCAAAGCCGAAGCGCGTCGCGCCCTTGAATTACAGGCACCATCAGTAGTTCAGCGCCAACCAGTTAAGGAGCCGCTAGCTACTGGTATTAAGGCGATC
>WLQV01000094.1 GCA_009697555.1 Actinomycetota bacterium
ACCTTTAAGTGAATCGACAAGAGAGCGTGCACCAGCTTCATCGAGCAAGAGAATGTTGGCAAGTGATTTCTCTTTGACTGCACCATCTGCGCCAAAGTCACTTGTTGCCGCTACTTTTTTGCCATCGAGAGTGAGCAGGCGCGCAGTAAAACCTAGTTCGCAAGTGGCGTTGAGATCCCACCAGCTCGATGAAATAAAGGCCATACGTTCGCGCTCTTTTTCAACGATCAAACGAGTGGCAACTGATTGCACGCGTCCGGCCGAAATGCGCGGCATAACTTTCTTCCAGAGCACCGGAGATAAGCGATAGCCGTATAAGCGATCTAATACGCGACGAGTCTCTTGCGCATCGATGAGGTGATAATCCAAATCGCGCGTTTCATTAACGGCCTTCTGAATCGCCTCTTTAGTAATTTCGTTGAAGACCATGCGCTTGATAGGAATCTTTGGCTGAAGCACTTCCACCAAATGCCAGGCAATAGCTTCGCCTTCGCGATCTTCATCGGTTGCCAGAATTAATTCATCGGCACCTTTCATCAACTCTTTAAGTTCAGCAACTTTCGCCTTCTTATCGGGGTTAATGACATAGAGCGGTGCAAAATCTTCTTCAATGTTGACGCCCTCTTTGGCCCAGGCAATTTTCTTGTATTCTTTCGGAATATCAGCGGCACGTTGTGGCAGATCGCGAATGTGGCCGACGCTAGCCTCGACGATGTATTCATCGCCGAGGTAGCCGCCAATTTTGCGTGCCTTCGCTGGTGATTCAACAATCACCAACTTCTTTAAGTCCGTACGTACCGCTTTAGCCAAAGGGGGAAGTCCTTCTCGCTAGTGGGATTTAGTACTCAATCGACGTGGATTTACGACGATTGTTTACTAATGAAGCGACGATGATGAGGAATGCAACGATTCCAATGAGAACTGTGATGGTTGTATGTCCACCCAGTGCCAAAGAAACAATTGCAGGTGTAATCAAGAGACCGACCAAGTTCATTACCTTGATCAATGGGTTGATTGCAGGACCGGCAGTATCTTTAAATGGATCGCCGACTGTGTCGCCGATGATGGTTGCAGCGTGAGCATCTGAGCCCTTACCGCCGTAATTGCCATCTTCCACCATCTTCTTCGCGTTATCCCAAGCACCGCCTGAGTTAGCAAGGAAGACAGCCATCAAAGTTCCGGTGCCGATCGAACCGGCGAGGTAAGCGCCAAGTGCGCCAACACCAAGACCGAAACCAACTGCGATCGGTGCCATAACAGCGAGCAGACCAGGTGTTGCAAGTTCACGGAGTGAATCGCGAGTACAAATGTCAACAACGCGACCGTACTCAGGCTTCTCAGTTCCTAACATGATTCCTGGGTGCATCTTAAATTGATTACGAACTTCCATCACAACTGCACCAGCTGCACGTGACACTGCATTAACTGCAAGGCCAGAGAAGAGGAACACAACCGCTGCACCGATGATGAGGCCAACCAAGTTACGTGGGTTAGCAACATCGAGAATGCCTTGGTATTGAGAAGCAAGATTTGCTGCACTCTGTCCAGCATCTTCAACAGCCTTCTTGATTGCATCGGTAAATGCACCAAAGAGCGCAGTCGCCGCAAGTACTGCAGTTGCGATTGCAATTCCCTTAGTGATCGCCTTTGTGGTGTTACCAACTGCATCCAAACTTGTAAGGATCTTTGCGCCTTCACCCTTAACATCGCCTGACATTTCTGCAATGCCTTGTGCGTTATCAGAGATTGGGCCGAAAGTATCCATAGCAACGATGACACCAACAGTTGTAAGCAGACCAGTTCCGGCAAGTGAGATTGCAAGAAGTGAGAGCACGATGTTGCCGCCACCTAGAAGGAATGCACCGAATACTGCAGATGCGATCAAGATTGCTGAGTAAACAGCTGACTCAAAACCAATTGAGATACCGGAGAGAATGACTGTTGCGGCACCGGTTTGTGAGGATGCTGCAACGTCATTGACTGGACGCTTGCCAACTTCAGTGAAGTAGCCAGTAAGTAATTGAATTGCCGCAGCAAGAACGATGCCGATAATTACCGAACCAAGCGCAAGAATGCGTGGATTTGTTGAGCCAGCGGCTGCAACTACCTCAGGTGAGAGACCTGGCAACATGTTGAAGCTACTTGGAAGATAAGTAAATGTGGCAAGACCAGTAAGTACTGCGCTGATAATTGCTGAGGTAAAGAATGAACGATTGATTGCAGTCATCGCACTCTTATCGCTCTTACGCAAGCGAGTAAGGAAGATGCCAAGAACAGCAGTGATAGTTCCGATGGCAGGAACGATGAGTGGATAAATCAAACCACTGTCACCGAATCCAGCTTTACCAAGAATGAGTGCGGCAACAAGTGTTACGGCGTATGACTCGAATAAGTCAGCGGCCATACCAGCACAGTCACCAACGTTGTCACCGACGTTATCTGCAATAGTTGCAGCGTTACGTGGGTCATCTTCTGGAATATTCTTCTCAACTTTTCCAACTAAGTCAGCGCCGACATCTGCTGCCTTAGTGAAGATACCGCCACCCACGCGCATGAACATCGCGAGCATCGCAGCACCAAAACCAAAACCTTCAAGAACAGATGGCGCATTCTCGCGATAGATAATCACGACAAGTGATGCACCAACTAAACCAAGACCAACCGTTGTCATACCGACAACGCCACCGGTGCGGAATGCAATCTGCACTGCACGCTCTGATGACTTTTGACGTGCAGCTTCGGCAACACGCACGTTGGCGCGAACTGCAAGCCACATACCGTTGTAACCGACGAGTGCGCTAAATGCGGCACCGATCAAGAAGAAGACCGAGCGGCCGATGCGAATGTCTGATGTACCAGGCAGCGCAAAGAGGAGAACAAAGACAATGGCGACGAAGTAAGAGAGGGTCCGGAATTGGCGCGCGAGATATGCCGCTGCACCTTCCTGAACTGCCTCTGCAATTTCCTTCATCTTTTCAGTTCCTTCATCGGCGGCAAGGACCTGCGCGCGAAGGGCATAAGCAACACCTAGGGCAACTAGCGAAATCGCTAGGACTGCATAGGCGTAGTTGAGGTTGGTACCGGTTACGTGTACGAGGGAGCTAGCTGCTCTCATTTCTCCTCCATTGGAGATCGTCGGCGCTTGAATCGCGGCCGTTGGTAAGGGGCGGTAGAACTTGAGGTTCCATGAACGAGGGGAAGTCTAGGCACATACCTACCTATATGACCAAAATTTCCACTTATTTCGCCCAGGGCTAAGAGGTAGGGTCGGGGCTGTGAATCTGCTCGATGCCCACTCCATCATCGCCGACCTCGGTCTGGCTGGAGTCCTGGCGATCCTCTTTGCCGAAACTGGCCTGCTCATCGGCCTGGTCTTTCCTGGCGACTCCCTCCTCTTCATTGCTGGGGTCGCCGCCTCGGGTAGCGCCGCCGCGCTCCTCAATGGCGTCTCGCTCTCCTATCCCGCCCTGCTTATCGGAGCTCCCCTTGCTGCGATCGCTGGATCACAACTTGGCCACTTCTTCGGTGCAAGGTATGGCCGTAAATTTTTCGATCGCCCCGAAGGTCGCTTCTTTAATCGCTCACAAGTTGTGAAGACCGAGAAGTGGTTAAAGAAATATGGAACTGGCAAGGCAATTATCTTGGCTCGCTATGTCCCAGTTGTTCGCACATTGATCAATCCACTCTGTGGCGTTGTGCGAATCAAATCAAGTGAATTTCTGATCTGGAACATCATAGGTGCAATCCTCTGGACCGATGGCATCATCACTCTCGGTTACATCCTTGGTGAGAAACTCAAAGGCTCAATCGACACATACCTACTGCCAATTGTTGGTCTGATTATCTTTATTAGTCTGCTTCCAGTATTCCTAGAAATTATTCGCGAAATGAGAACGCGCAAGCATTTAAGTTAGAGCGAACCAATTCGAAACTCGATGACATGAAATTCACCGGGTTCGATAATCAAAAGTCCATCTTCGGTATTAAATGCATCTGCCGCACATGTCATCGGTTCTACCGCTAAAGATTTGCGACCAGAAACATGGCCATCGCGATCTGCGGTATGAATTTGAACCCAGAGCGAATTCTCATCGCCCTCCATCCATACTCCTAAACCAGATGGTGCAGCGAGTTCGATGCGAGGACTTGGTTCTGTGTTGAATGCTGCATCTATGTAGCGATCACCAATGACTGCGCCACCATTGAAATCAAAGACACCGCGCACACTGTCGAGCTCAATTGGTAAATGGCGATCATCAATTGTCATGTACTCACCAGCGGTAAGTGAGAGCGTGCAATCATTAATGCTCGCGCTGCTATCTGCGATGAGGTAAGGGTGCACCGAAACTCCATACGGAGCAGCATCTTCCCCCACATTTTCCGCCTGGATCGTCCAAATTAACCCATCGCTCGTGAGCTCATAAGAGACAAGAAAATCGAGCGAAGTTGGGTAAGCCTCGCTTGCATCGAGTGTTGTTGCAAGTGAAATAAAGTTTTCACTCTTCTCAACAACTTTCCATTGCAAATCAAAGACCAAACCGTGGAGCGCAGTGCTCCATTTCTCTTCATTAACAAATGCTTGGTAGCGCTTGCCATTGAAAATGTATTCGCCATCGCGCAAGCGATTAGGCCATGGTGCCAAAATATCGCCACCGAAGAATGCTGGCTTGCCACCTTCTAAATCGCGTTCCACGATGGTGCGTCCGTTGTACTCCATTGAAACGAGTGCGCCACCATATTCGCGAACTTCAGCGGTATAGCCACCAGCAGAAATTGTATGAAGGCTCATTTTATAAACCTAGATCCGCTAATGAGAATGCGGTGCGATATTCCAAACCTGCAGCAAGAATTGCATCCTTGGCGCCGCGCTCCACAATTACTGCAACACCAACCACAATTGCGCCTGCTTCTTTGAGCGCTTCAACTGCAGTAAGAACAGAGCCACCAGTGGTAGAAGTGTCTTCAACTGCAACAACCCGGCGACCTTTTACATCTGGTCCTTCAATGCGTCGTTGTAAACCATGTGCCTTCTCTGCTTTGCGAACCACAAATGAATCGACAACTCTTCCGCTCTTTGCAGCTACATGCATCATTGCTGTTGCAACTGGATCGGCGCCAAGTGTTA
>WLQV01000095.1 GCA_009697555.1 Actinomycetota bacterium
CACTGGCCGTGTAGTGGGAATTATCTGGCCGATTAAACATCTGAAAGTGATCCCATCGGTCAACGTTCTTAAGTAAGGCAGATCATGCAACCCGGCCACGAAATTGAAGCAAAACTTATTGCGGCAGGCATTGGCCCCATTGCCGGAGTTGATGAAGCAGGGCGCGGTGCATGTGCCGGTCCACTCGTAGTTGCCGCAGTTATTCTGCGCGATCCATTTGCCCCAGAGTTAAGTCCAGTGCGCGATTCCAAAGAACTCTCTGAAGCTACTCGAGAGAAATTATTTGATCTGATTTATCTTCATGCCGAATGCGTGAGTGTGATTGAAATATCTGAGAGTGAAATTGATGCCAGGGGAGTGCATGCCGCAAATCTCGATGGCATGCGCCGTGCGATTCAAGGCTTGGAAATAACGCCCCAATACATTCTTACCGATGGTTATGCCATTGAGGGTTTAGGGATCCCATCTCTTGGTGTGTGGAAGGGTGATCAAGTTGTCCATGCAATTAGCGCAGCTTCAATCATCGCCAAAGTGGTTCGAGATCGCATCATGCGCCAATTAGATGTTGAGTATCCGAGCTATGGATTTGCAGGGCATAAGGGCTACATCACCGCAGCGCATAGCAAAGCCCTCATCGAACATGGCCCGTGCGCGGTTCATCGCCGTTCATTTTCAAATGTGGGAGCCCTTCTTAACAAGCAGTAGTCGTGCACATTTGTACTAAAGGTTTTTCGTAGAACTGGCATTACGAACTATTTTCTTGCCATGCAGAAGCGGGAAGTGCGAAATCAACAAATCGGTCGCTATGGCGAAGATGCGGTTGCGCTCTATCTTGCAAACCGTGGCGCAGAAGTTATTGATCGCAATTGGCGAATCAAAGAGGGCGAAATTGATATTGTTGCTCGAAATCAGAGCGGGCTATTCCTCTTCGTTGAAGTAAAGACTCGCTCTTCACTGGCTTTTGGTCATCCACTCGAATCGATTACGCCGCAAAAAGCTGGGCGGTTACAGCGTTTAGCTTTGGCATGGTTGGCAACTCATCGGGCACTTGGCTGCGAATATCGCATCGATTGCGCGGCAGTCTTGCTGCATATTAATTCTGAACCGCAGATTGATTATCGAGCCGGTGTTCTGTGAGCGTTGCACAGGTAAAAGCGATCTCTCTACTCGGCCTAGTTGGCGAGGTTGTACTCGTGGAGTCAGATATCTCAGATGGCCTTCCCAGTTACTCACTCCTTGGATTGCCAGATGCCGCTCTGAATGAATCCCGTGATCGAGTGCGAGCCGCGATTGTTAATTCAGAACTCAACTGGCCAAATCGCAAAGTTGTCGTATCGCTCTCACCAGCATGGCTCCCAAAATCTGGTTCGAGTTTCGATCTACCCATAGCGCTCTCACTTTTATCCGCACAAGGTGCAATTCCTGAGGAGGGATTACAGGAGACAATCTTCATTGGTGAATTAGCACTTGATGGGTCGATTCGCTCAATTCGTGGCGTTCTTCCCATTTTGATCGCCGCATCACGTGCTGGCATCAAGCGGGCCGTTATTCCTAGCGCAAACATCGAAGAGAGTTCATTGCTAACCGGCATTAATTCAATTGGAATGTCGCACTTGCGCGATGTTGTCGAATGGTTGCGCAATGGTGCACCAGATGTCGCACGAACCAATGTTTCTGAATCAAAATTTACTCATGAGAATCAGGCAGACTTTGCCGATGTCGCAGGACAGAAGAGTGCGCGCTTTGCCGCAGAAATTTCGGCGGTAGGTGGACATCACTTATTGATGATTGGCGCGCCTGGGGCTGGCAAAACTATGATTGCGCAGCGCCTTCCTTCCATCCTGCCTGAGTTAAGTACTGATGCTGCAATTGAAGTGAGCGCAATGCATTCAATTGCAGGTGGATTTGCGCAGCGTTCACCACTGTCGCTACTTCCACCATTTGTCGCACCACATCACAGTGCAACGCGCGTTGCAATCGTTGGCGGCGGTGCAAATGTGATCCGCCCAGGTGCATGTTCGCTTGCACATAATGGCGTGCTCTTTATCGATGAAGCACCAGAGTGTGATGCAGGAATTCTCGACTCACTGCGCCAACCATTGGAGTCAGGGAATATCTCAATCTCTCGAAGCATTGGTACTGTAATTTTTCCAGCGCAATTTCTCCTTGTTCTGGCAGCAAATCCTTGTCCATGCGGCAAATTTCTCGGACGCGGTAGGAATTGCACCTGTTCATCGTTGCAAGTACGTCGCTACCTCGCAAAACTCTCTGGCCCCCTCATGGATCGCATCGATCTCAAAATTGAGGTCGATAGCATCAGTCGGAGTGAATTCAGTGCGATGCAAAGCGGTGAAGCAAGTTCGCAGATACGTGCACGTGTAATTGCGGCACGAGCCCGAGCTGCAGAACGTTTTGCAGAATATTCATGGAAGCTCAATTCACAAATTCCGAGTCAAGCCCTCCGCCGTGATTTTGCACCAGAACGCAGCGCCCTCAATTTTCTCCATGATGAGTTAGATCGCGAACGAATTACAGCGCGCGGTCTTCACAAAATTATCCGAGTGGCTTGGTCAATTGCAGATCTGCGCGGAGGCAAAGTGCCCACGCTTGAGGATGTGCAATTAGCTCACTCAATGCGCGAGAAAGGGCGAGCGATATGAATGAGGCGCAGGCCAGAGTCCTTCTACTTTCTGCAATCGAACCCGGATCGGGCTTTTGGTCTGCGCAACTTGCAGAGTTTGGCGCAATTGAATTGCTCGATCGACTTATGCGCGGCAGCTATTCAGCAAATAAGGGTGAGGTAATTTCAAAGGCAATCAAAAAGTATTCCGCCGATGAGCTGCTCGAGAAAATCACTCAAGCCAACGCAAAACTTCTATTGCCTTCTGATACCGACTGGCCAATTGCACTCAATGATTTAGCAGCTCCTCCCATCGCATTGGTAGTCAAAGGAAATACTGAATCACTGGGGCAAGCTTCGCTCTCAATCGTCGGTACCCGCAACCCCACTAACTATGGCGTTCGCGTGGCCGAAGATTTCGCTGCCGGCTTTGTCGATCGAGAGTGGAACATTGTGAGTGGCGGGGCTTATGGAATAGATAGCGCGGCACATAAAGGAGCGCTGATTGCCGAAGGTTGCACAATTGCTGTCTTAGCAACTGGAGTTGATATCAATTATCCAGCAGGCAATGCCCGACTCTTTGCGGAGATTCAGGAAAACGGTGCATTGGTCAGTGAAGTGATGCCAGGTGTTACGGGATACCCCAATCGCTTTCTGACACGGAATCGAATCATTGCTGCGCTATCTCGCGCCACATTAGTTGTTGAGGCAGCATTTCGCAGTGGATCTCTGCGGACTGCACGTGATGCAGCAGAGTTAATGCGTCCAGTGATGGCGATTCCAGGACCGATTTCATCTCCGACGAGTGAGGGCTGCCATCGATTAATTGGAGAGCGCAGCGCTGAAATCGTTACATCAGTGGCCGATGCAGTGGAGTTTGTCAGTAGCATTCAATGAGATAATTCCCAGATGAGTGAATTCCGATCTGGCTTCGTAGCTATTGTCGGACGTCCCAATACTGGAAAATCTACTTTGATTAATGCTCTAGTTGGCAGCAAAATTGCAATTACTTCACCTCATCCCAACACTACGCGCCATGCAATTCGCGGCATTCTCAATCGCCCAGAATTTCAAGCGGTTTTGGTGGATACACCAGGTCTGCACAAGCCGCGCACTCTTTTGGGCCAACGTCTCAATGCTGTCGTTAGTGACTCGCTTGATTCCGTAGACACCATTCTGATGTGTCTACCAGCTGATGAATCCTCCAGCGGTGGTGATGAATTTATTGCAGCCGAGGTTGCGAAATTTCCTCGGGCAAGAAAGTACGCAATTATTACAAAAACTGATTTAGTTGCTAAAGATAAATTAGCGCTGCGATTGACTTCGATTATGGCCCTGGCAAAAGGATTTACCTGGGATGAAATTATTCCGGTATCTGCTGCAATTCACGAGCAGATCGATTTACTCTCCGACCTCATTGGCCAATCACTTCCAGTCGGTCCTGAGTATTACCCCAAAGAGATGGTCAGTGATCAGGCGCAGAGCCAAATAATTTGTGAGTTGATTCGAGAAGCGGCCCTGCGCGATGTCATTCAAGAATTGCCACACTCAATTACGGTCACGATTGATGAGATGTCGGAGCGGGAAGAGAAGGGTTCACGACCTTTCTTTGATATTCACGCCACTATCCATGTAGAACGCGATTCACAGCGCGGTATTTTGTTGGGCCATCAAGGTGAGCGTCTCAAAGATATCGGTACACGAGCCCGCAAAGATGTAGAACGAGTCATGAATGCGCGCATCTTCCTTGGCCTGCATGTGAAGGTATCAAAGGATTGGCAACGCGATCCCAAACTCTTAGAAAAATTGGGATTTAGCGAGAATTAAGCTTGAACTTTGCGACCGGCAAAGTATGAACCGATCAGAACCAATGGCAATCCAATTGCTATCCCTAGGGTCAATGGTTCTCCAAGAATTATGACACCGAGCAATACTGCAAATGCGGTATTCAAATAAGTCACGAGCGATGCACGAGCTGGCCCAATTTCAGCCATAACAATGAAGAAGTAGTAGAAAGCCATAGCGGTAGAGAAGATTCCGAGTGCAATGAGCGAACTTCCCGATTGCAGTGAAATTGGATCCACTGGCCATTGCGCGATCGCAAAGGGCAGAAAGAGGATTGCGGTGAATGCCATTGCAACTGAGTTAATTGCAAGGCCGGAAACATTGGGCAAGTTAGTTGTGACCATGATGGTGCTGTAGGCATAGAGCACTGCAGAAATAACAACGAAACCAATGGCCAGGGGAGATGCGTTGCCAGTGATGCTCTCAATTCCAACGAGGGCGACTACGCCGATAAAGCCAATGGCAATACCAAATAATCTGCGCCGCTGCCAGACCGTTTTATCACCATAGAGCGAAGTGATAATCG
>WLQV01000096.1 GCA_009697555.1 Actinomycetota bacterium
AGCTTGTACTGAGTAAGCATCACGACGACGATCAACCGCTGGTGGCGCAGCAGAGCCAGGAAGTGAGAGACCAATTGCTTCGCCCACTGTTGCCATGGTGTTTGCGGTGTACATGCCACCACAAGCACCCTCACCTGGACAGATTGCGCGTTCAATTTTATCTACCTCGGACTGCGGAATAAGTCCGCGAGCACAGGCACCCACTGCTTCGAAGGCATCGATGATTGTGACATCGCGGCCATCAACGTTGCCGGGCAGAGTGGAGCCGGCATAAACAAAGACGCTTGCAACATCGATGCGTGCTGCTGCCATCATCATTCCTGGCAACGACTTATCGCAACCAGCAAATGTCACCATGCCATCGAGGCGCTCTGCTTGCATCACAGTTTCAACTGAGTCAGCTATAACTTCGCGCGAAACGAGTGAGTAATGCATTCCTTCATGGCCCATTGAAATTCCATCAGAGACAGAGATCGTGCCAAATTGCATTGGGAAGCCGCCGGCATCAATAACGCCTTGGCGCGCAGCTTTTGCTAAGCGATCGAGTGAGAGATTGCAGGGCGTAATTTCATTCCATGAAGATGCGATACCAATTTGTGGCTTAACCCAATCCGCATCGCCCATTCCCACTGCGCGCAACATGCCACGTGCTGGTGCACGCTCCATGCCATCTGTTACTAATCCAGATCGTGGCTTCATGTTGCTCATGGCTAAATGGTATGGCCCAAGTGCTGCAAAAGTAACTCACGTACTCGTGCAGCGTCGGCCTGTCCCTTCGTTTCCTTCATCACAATTCCAATAAGGGCGCCCGCTGCTGGTAAATGACCATCGCGCACTTTCTGCGCAGTCTCAGGTTGCGCCGCACATGCAACTTCAATTGCAGCAAGGAGTGCAGAATCATCATTAACAACTTTAAAGCCGCGCGCTGCGATTACTTGGGCAGGAGTGCCCTCCCCTGCGACAACGCCTTCAATAACTTGGCGCGCTAACTTATCGGTCAATTCACCTTCTGCAATTAGCGCAACAATCGCTGCAACATCGGTAGGTGAAATTGGAAGGTCTGTGAGTGCGACTTCGCGCTCATTAGCTAAACGAGAAATTTCACCTAGCCACCAGCTACGCGCCTTTGCTGGATCTGCACCAAGTTTTACCGTTGCTTCGACAATGTCGAGTGCATCGGCGTTAATCATCGCCGCCATCTCTTTATCCGGAACTGACCACTCACTCTGCAGCCGTTTGCGACGAAGCGTTGGTTGCTCTGGCAGACCGGCGCGCAGTGTTTCAATCCAAGCTGCATCTGGTGCAACTGGAACTAAATCTGGCTCTTGGAAGTATCGATAATCTTCGGCCTGCTCTTTTGAGCGACCACTGCGAGTTAGGCCAGTATCTTCCTGGAAGTGGCGAGTCTCCTGCTTTACCTTCTCGCCTTTATTGAGTAACTCAGCATGGCGAATCATTTCACCGCGAATTGCACGCTCCACCGAACGCAGCGAGTTCACATTCTTTGTTTCGCTGCGAGTTCCTAAAGTTTCTACACCGATCAGGCGAAGTGAAACGTTGGCATCGCAGCGCAGTGAGCCCTGCTCCATGCGAACATCGCTCACGCCGAGTGAGCGCAGAATGTCGCGAAGCTCAGCTACGTAGGCCTTAGCAACTTCTGGCGCATACTTTCCAGTGCCAGGAATAATTTTGGTAACAATTTCCACCAATGGAATACCAGCGCGGTTGTAATCAAGAAGTGAGTAATCAGCGCCGTGAATGCGACCAGTAGCGCCACCGACGTGGAGTGACTTCCCGGTGTCTTCCTCCATGTGCACGCGTTCGATCTCAACGCGGAAAGTCTGTGGCCCCCCATCGGTATCGATGGCGACATCAACATAACCATTAACGCAGATCGGTTCGTCGTACTGTGAGATCTGAAAATTCTTTGGCATATCTGGATAGAAGTAATTCTTGCGGGCAAAGCGACTAAATGGCGCGATCGAACAATTGAGAGCTAAACCAATCAAGATCGTGGATTCAATCGCCTTCTCATTCACAACGGGAAGTGCGCCAGGCATTCCTAAGCAGACCGGACAGGTCTGAGTATTAGGAGCGCCACCAAATTCGGTTGTGCAACCACAGAACATTTTAGATTTTGTGTTGAGTTCAACGTGAACTTCTAACCCAAGTACTGGTTCGTACTTTGCGAGAACTTCATCATAAGTAACTGGACTCATTTGCTTCCCGCTAACGCTGGGATTTGTGAGAGCAATGGTGCGCCCCACTTCGAAAGAAGTGCCGCCTCAAGTGCTGCGCCAACTGAGTACATCCTTTGATCTTGCATTGCTGGAGCCATGATTTGGAAACCAACTGGCAGACCATCTTCTGGAGCTAATCCGCACGGAAGACTCATGCCGCCAATGCCGGCCATGTTTACTGGAATCGTTGCAATGTCATTGAGATACATCGCAAGTGGATCACTTGCCTTCTCGCCGATCTTAAATGCAGTAGTTGGACAAGTCGGTGATACCAAAACATCGCACTTCTCAAATGCGCGAATGAAATCGTGAGTAATAAGCGTACGAACTTTCTGCGCGCTACCGTAGTAAGCATCGTAATAACCTGATGAGAGTGCATAAGTGCCGAGAATGATCCGTCGCTTTACCTCGCGGCCAAAGCCAACTTCGCGAGTGAGGTTCATGACTGATTCTGCCGATGCGCCAGCCTCATCGCCGACTCGAATTCCATAACGCATTGCGTCAAAGCGGGCCAAGTTAGAAGAACACTCACTAGGTGCGATTAAGTAATAGGCGGCAAGTGCATATTCAAAATTTGGGCAGGAGACTTCAATAATTTCAGCACCAGCTGCGGCCAGCAATTGAAGTGATTCATCAAATCGAGTGCGCACACCTGCTTGATAACCATCGCCATTGAGTTCCTTAATAACGCCGATCTTTAAACCTTTGACATCACCTGATTTTGCCGCAGCAACAACCTGTGGCACTGGTGCATTAATACTTGTTGCATCACGTACATCGTGGCCGGCAATTGCTTCGTGTAAAAGTGCAGTATCTAAAACGGTACGCGCGCACGGACCGGCTTGATCCAAGCTAGATGAGAATGCAACTAGGCCGTATCGGGAAACTCCACCGTATGTTGGCTTTACTCCAACAGTTCCAGTTACCGCTGCAGGTTGGCGAATCGATCCACCAGTATCTGTACCAATTGCCAGCGGTGCTTCAAATGCCGCAAGTGCCGCTGAGGATCCGCCGCCTGAGCCGCCCGGAATTCGAGTGAGATCCCAAGGATTATGTGTTGGGCCGTATGCAGAATTTTCAGTAGATGAACCCATAGCGAATTCATCCATGTTGGTCT
Source organism: Actinomycetota bacterium (assembly GCA_009697555.1). GTDB lineage: Bacteria > Actinomycetota > Actinomycetes > Nanopelagicales > Nanopelagicaceae > WLQV01. Next base: position 3,358 of record WLQV01000096.1, read on the forward strand.
TACCTAAAATAACAATGCCAGCGCGCTTTAAATTGGTGACAACGGTTGAGTCATACGGTGGCCGCCAACCTTCAAGAATCTTTGATCCGCAGGTGGTCGGTACTCCCTTTTGCGTTAAAACATCTTTAAGGGCGAGTGGAATTCCAGCAAGTGGCGATAACTTCTCGCCAGCAGCGCGTGCCTTATCGATTGCACCTGCTTGCGCTAATGCACCTTCAGTATCAACATGAAGAAAGGCATGGACTGCGCCATCGACGGCAGCGATTTGATCTAAGTGCGCCTGTGTGAGAGCAAGTGAAGTTGTCTCTCCTTTGGCAAGGGCTGCCGCCATCTCCACTGCACTCTTGCGGATCATGCTTCTTCACCCAAAATTTGTGGAACTCGAAAACGTTCATCTTCACTCGCCGGTGCACCAGAGAGTGCTTCAGCATTACTCAAACTTGGTTGCACAACATCTGGGCGATAGACATTCTTCAAAGGCAATGGGTGTGAGGTTGCTTCGATATCTGGTCGGGCAACTTCTTGCACACGAGCAACTGCGTTAAGAATGACATCGAGCTCACCGGAGAGTGCATCTAATTCAGAATCGCTCATGTCGATGCGGGCCAAGCGCGCCAAATTAGCGACATCACTGCGGGAGAGGCTGCTCATCTGGCTATTCTAATTACGAAAGAGATTAACTGCGAATCTGGCCAGTGCCAGTGACAATCCAGGTAGTTGTGGTCATCTGCTCTAATCCCATTGGTCCGCGAGCATGCAATTTCTGGTTGGAGATGCCGATCTCAGCGCCAAAGCCCATCTGCTCGCCATCGGTAAATCGCGTCGATGCATTGACCATGACTGCAGCCGCATCGGAGAGTGCGATAAATCGTGCCGCCGCATCTTTAGATTCAGTGACGATTGCTTCAGTGTGATTTGTTCCAAATTTCAAGATGTGATCCATAGCGCCATCTAGTGATGCAACCACTGCGACATTCATCTCCATGACGCCATATTCAGTTGCGAAATTCTCATCTGTTACAAGTGAGGCTTCGATACTTAACCCACGCGCCACTGCAAGTGATTGCGCATCACAATGGAGAATTACGCCAGACTCATGGAGCGCTGAAATTGCAGTTGGTAAAAATTGCGCAGCAACGCTTTCATGAACGAGAAGTGTTTCAGCGGCGTTACAGACACTTGGTCGATGCGTTTTTGAGTTAAGTAGAATCGGAATCGCTTTATCTAAATCCGCTTCCTTATCCACGTAAACATGGCAGACACCAGCGCCAGTTTCAATTGTTGGAACGCTCGACTCATCTACCACCATGCGAATCAGCGCGGCGCTCCCCCGTGGAATTACTAAGTCAACTTTACCGCGAGCATTGAGCAGAGCCTTAACTGTGTCGCGAGAATCGGAGGGAACTAGTTGAATCACATCGGGTGAAATAGTTGTGCGCTTAAGAGCGCTGCGCATGACATCCACCAAAATTGCATTGCTATTTGCCGCACTTGATGAACCACGAAGTAACGCAGCATTTCCTGACATAAGG
>WLQV01000097.1 GCA_009697555.1 Actinomycetota bacterium
CCAGGTATGGAAGTTGAGCATGGGAAAGAGATCAAGCTACTTAAAAAAATGCGTGGGAAATAATGCGCGTTAAATTTGCACCACTCATTCTGATCGGAATTTCTGCGGCTTGGGGCATGGCATTTGTCGTTATGAAAGATGTGATCGAGCGCCAAGATCTTTATTCATTCTTGGCGACACGTTTTCTCATAGCCACTTTGGTATTAATTCTTATCAAACCGAACGTTCTCAAGCGCATCGACCGAGATCTCTTACTCAAAGGTGTTGCAGCGGGTGTCTTCTTAGGCAGTGGTTACATCATGCAAACACTTGGTCTGCTTCATACCAGTATCTCTATTACTGGATTCGTCACAGGGCTCTACGTAATTTTGACGCCAATTCTTGGCTGGGCGCTACTTGGTCATAAGCATGGAAAAATCACCTGGTGGTCGGCGATCGTCGCCACAATCGGTTTAGGTGTTCTATCGATCCACGGAACATCGGTAGATATCGGTGCAATTTATGTACTTATTAGCGCCGTTCTCTTCGCGCTCCACATTCTTGCACTTGGTCAATGGAGTAAGAGCCTTGATACCTACGCACTGACAATTGTGCAACTCTCTACCTGCACCGTAATTATGGGAGTAGTTTCTGCGATCAATGGTTACCAAGCTCCTCCTGATCGTATTGCGTGGCAGGTAATTATCTTCACAGCGGTAATTTGCACATCGCTGGCATTTATTATCCAAACGTGGGCACAGTCAATTCTCGCTCCTACCAAAGTTGCGGTAATCCTCACCGCTGAAGTTGTATTCGCTGCGATCTTTGCCGTTCTTTTTCATAACGACCCATTCACTCTGCGCACGGGAATTGGTGGCGCCCTCGTTGTCGGCGCAATGTATGTGATCGTCCTACTCGAACCGTGACATACTCCTTCCGTGGAAATTGATCTTCGCTCCGATACCGTCACTCGCCCATCACCTGCGATGCGCGAGGCAATGGCCAGTGCTTTAGTTGGCGATGATGTGTATGGCGATGACCCCACAGTTAATTCATTAGAAGAGCGTGTTGCTGAACTCTTCGGCAAGGAAGCAGCTCTCTTTACGCCGACTGGATCACTTGCCAATCAATTAGGTATTCGAACCCTAGTAAAGCCTGGTGAAGAGTTACTTGCGGAGACGCAATCTCACATTGTCCGCGCCGAACTTGGCGCTGCAGCTGTTTTCAGTGGCATCACCACACGTACTTGGCCGGCAGATCGCGGAATTCTGATCGCCGCCGAACCAATGCACGTTGCTCATCCCAATGCCGGTCCTTATTTAGTTTCAACTACTGCCATCGCAGTCGAGAACACGCATAACTTTGGTGGCGGATCAATTCAACCGCTCAGCGAAATCCGAGAATTGCGAAAGCAATCACAAGCAGTAGGAATTGCTATGCACTTAGATGGTGCGCGAATTTGGAATGCACATGTTGAAAGCGGTGTAGCGCTAGCCGATTATGGGCGCGAATTCGACACAGTCAGTGTCTGTCTCTCTAAGGGCCTTGGCGCACCGATTGGATCACTCTTGCTTTCAACGAAGGCGCGGATTGGCGAAGCAAGAATCTGGCGCAAGCGGTACGGAGCTGGAATGCGCCAAGTCGGAATTCTTGCTGCAGCTGGCCATTACGCCCTCGATCACAACATCCCACTTCTGAAAACCGATCATGCACGTGCCAAGAAGATGGCAGAAATCATTTACAAAGTGGCACCCTCTGCAATTAATCCGACAACGGTTGAAACGAATATTGTTGGCCTTAACCTTGCTGCATTTTCAATTACCGCAGCAGAATTATCGGCTCACTGCAAAGAATCTGGAATTCTCATAGGCGCACTTGGCCCTAAGTTTGCTCGCTTGGTTACACATTTAGATCTCACCGATGAAGGAATCGAGATTGCCGCAAATCATATTGGTGCGGAGTTACAACGCACCTTCGTGGCGTAGTAGCCACTCTTTAGTATTTACACCATAAGCATAATTTCCCAGCGCGCCACCAGTTTTTACAATTCGATGGCATGGAACAACAAGAACAATTGCATTCTTAGCACAGGCACTTCCGGCAGCGCGCACTGCGGCAAAGGATCCGGCACGTTCTGCTAATTCGGAGTAACTGAGAACTTTGCCAGGACGAATTTTGCGCATTGCTTGCCATGCGGCTTGTGAGAACTGCGCGCCTGGCTGGCGAACCTCAATGCCATTAATTGCACTGACATCTCCAGCAAAATACTCACGCAATAAATCAGAAATTTGAGGAATTGTTTTTACTTCACTAAATCCCATTGCCCGATCTTCTGAATCTAAAGCGCGTTTAGCGGCAGCCATTGTTGAGAGATTTGCACTCAGCAAGATTCCATCACGGGCAATCAGATTGATCTTGCCAATTGGAGCAGTGAAAGTACTACAGAGGAGTGGCATCCCTAAAACTTAGCGATCACGCAACATTTCAGCAACCAAAAATGCCAATTCCAAACTCTGCTGATGATTAAGGCGTGGATCACAGGCTGTCTCATAACGAGTTGAGAGATCCTCATGGGAGATCTGCTCGCCACCACCAACGCACTCAGTGACATCATCACCGGTGAGCTCGATGTGGATTCCACCAGGATGAGTGCCAAGTTTCTTATGTACTTCGAAGAAGCCTTTAACTTCATCGATGACATCATCAAAACGGCGCGTCTTATAACCACTTGGGGCTTCGTAAGTATTGCCATGCATCGGATCGCAGACCCAGAGAACTTTGGCGCCAGATTTAGTAACGCCATCAACAAGTGCTGGAAGTGCTTCGCGAATCTTTCCAGCCCCCATACGGGTAATGAAAGTTAAACGTCCTGGCTCGCGCTCTGGATCCAATTTATCGATCAGCGCAAGAACATCTGCGAGATTAGATTTTGGTCCGAGTTTGACGCCGATTGGATTGCGAATCTTTGATGCGAAGTCCACATGTGCGCCATCTAATTGACGAGTGCGCTCACCAATCCAGACAAAGTGTGCTGAAACATCATATGGCAGACCAGTTCGTGAATCGATGCGAGTTAAAGCCTTCTCATATTCCATGATGAGTGCTTCATGACTGGAGAAGAAATCAACGGTCTTAAATGCTTCGGGATCGACGCCAGCAGAAGTCATAAAGCTAAGCGCGCGACCGATCTCATTGGCCATCTCTTCGTAACGCTCGCCAATTGAAGAATTACGGATAAAGCCCTTGTTCCATTCATGCACTTGGCGTAGATCGGCAAAGCCACCTTGAGTAAATGCACGAACTAAATTCAGTGTTGAAGCAGATGTGTTGTAGACACGCACTAAGCGCTCTGGATCTGGATTACGTGACTCTTGCGTAAATTCCAAATCATTAACGGCATCACCGCGGTATGCCGGAAGCGTGACATCGCCACGTGTCTCTGTGTCATTAGAACGTGGCTTGGCATATTGCCCAGCCATACGGCCAACTTTGACCACGGGCAAACTTGAGTAGTACTGCAAAACAGCGGCCATCTGGAGAATTGTTTTGATTCGATTGCGAATTGAATCTGCTGTTGCACCGGCAAATGTTTCAGCGCAATCTCCACCTTGTAACCAGAATGCTTTACCTGCCGCAGCTAGTGCAACACGTGCTTTGAGATTGTCACACTCGCCCGCGAATACCAATGGTGGAAATGCTTTTAACTGTGCAACTGCCTTTTTTACTGGCTCGCCATTGGGGCCACCTGGCCATTGTGGTTGTTGCGCCGCAACTAGGGATGGATCAAAGAGCGCATCGAGCTGGGCTTGGGCAGATGTCATGGGATAAGAGTAGAGAATAAACGGCGATGCTCACGCAACATTTTTAGCCGAAGAAGATCTCCGCCTCCTTGTAAAGGGCAGGATCGACCGTTTTTAACTTCGCAGTTGCACTTTCTAGGGGTACGCGACGAATTTGTGTGCCATGTAGGGCCACCATCGTGCCCCAATCCCCATCATGAACTGCAGTAATTGCATGGAGACCAAAGCGAGTAGCAAGTACTCGATCAAATGCAGTAGGTGAGCCACCACGTTGAATGTGGCCTAATACTGAAGTACGCGCCTCTTTACCGGTGCGATTTTCAATTTCGCTAGCTAACCATTCGCCAATACCGGAGAGTTTCACATGACCGAATGCATCAAGGGTCTGATCTTTAGTAACCATGTCACCATCTTGAGCAAGTGCGCCTTCAGCGATAACAATGATGGGTGCATAGCTACTCTTAAAGCGCGATTCCACCCAATTGCATACTTGCTCGATTGAGAATTTTACTTCTGGAATCAAGATGCAGGATGCGCCGCCTGCTAAACCAGAGTGAAGTGCAATCCAACCAGCATGGCGCCCCATTACTTCAACGATGAGAGCGCGGTGATGAGACTCTGCTGTGGTGTGGAGGCGATCTATTGCTTCAACTGCAATATTTACTGCAGTATCAAAACCAAAGGTGTAATCGGTGTTATTGAGATCATTATCAATTGTCTTTGGAACGCCAATAACTTTGACGCCAAGTTCATGGAGTTTGGTCGCAACTCCTAATGTATCTTCACCACCAATTGCAATGAGTGCATCGCAACCTAACTTCTCTAAATTCTCTTTAATGCGCGCAACACCATTTTCAATCGCAAATGGATTGGTGCGGGATGAGCCAAGAATGGTGCCGCCTTTGGGCAGAATGCCGCGCGTGCTTGCAATGTCGAGTGGAATTGTTAAACCCTCTAATGGGCCGCGCCAGCCATCGCGAAAGCCAATAAATTGATAGCCATATTCTTTCTCGCCCTTGCGCACGACGGCGCGAATTACCGCATTCAGTCCGGGGCAATCTCCGCCGCCAGTTAGTACGCCG
>WLQV01000098.1 GCA_009697555.1 Actinomycetota bacterium
CTTCCCAGCAGTTGATGTTGATGCATCTGGTACTCGTAAAGAAGAAATTCTTATGGGTGCTGAAGAGTTAAATATCACTTGGAAATTACGTCGAGTTTTACACGCACTTGATTCTCAACAAGCACTAGAACTTCTGCTTGAGAAGATGAAGGGCACTAAGTCCAATGTGGAGTTCTTGATGCAGATCCAGAAGACCACCGCGGGCCCTAACGAAGGTTAATTCCCGCACTAATTTGGGTATCTCCGCACCGTCGGGTTACCCTTACCCTCCCAGCTGGTTCACGAGAAGCAGATCACTTCTGAGCCTCGACCCAGCGCTTACGAAAAGGTGAAGTAATGAAGTCCGAGATCCATCCAGAGTACAAAGAGACCCAAGTAACTTGTGGTTGCGGTGAAAAGTTTGTCACCCGCTCAACTGTTGCAAGCGGTTCAATTTATGTTGAAGTCTGCTCGGTCTGTCACCCCTTCTACACCGGCAAGCAACGCATCCTCGATACTGGTGGCCGCGTAGCGAAGTTCGAAGAGCGCTTTGGTAAGTCAGGCGTTAAGTAGCTTTTAGTTAAAGACCGCTGACCCGCGCTCGCAAGCAATTGCGCGCAGGTCGCGGTCTTTTTCATTTCAGGAAAGCTTTAATGCAAGTTTCAAAAAACGCATAAGTTTCGTGAAAGGAGAGTCAGATGGCGCAGAGCAATGAACGTTTCGCCTCCGCTGATTCTCTCGTTGCCGAATATAAGGATTTAGAAGCGAAGATGGCCGATCCATCGATTCACGCCGATGCTGGCAAGGCGCGTTTGCTTGGCCGGCGTTATGCCCAACTCGGTCCAGTTGTTGCTGGCTTTCATGAGTGGCGCAAGTTAGTTGATGACTTAGCAGCTGCAAAAGAATTAGCAGAAGCAGATCCAGATTTTGCCAGTGAGGTAGAAATTATTTCTGCGCAATGTGATGCAGCGGGAGAGCGGTTGGAAGAGTTGTTACTTCCGCGTGATCCCAATGATGATCGCGATGTTATTTTGGAAATCAAAGCGGGCGCCGGTGGTGATGAATCAGCGCTCTTTGCCGGTGATTTACTTCGGATGTATCTGCGTTACGCGGAAAAGCATGGTTGGAAAACAGAGATTATCGATGCAACTGAGAGTGATCTTGGTGGCTATAAAGATATTTCCATGGCAGTGAAATCCAAGGGAAATCCTGAACCAGGTAAATCTCCCTATGCCCGGTTGAAATTTGAAGGTGGCGTGCATCGCGTGCAACGTGTGCCAGAAACTGAATCACAGGGGCGGATTCATACTTCTGCCGCTGGTGTTTTAGTTCTGCCCGAAGCCGAAGAAGTTGATGTAGAAATTATTCCGAACGATCTACGTATCGATGTGTATCGCTCAAGTGGCCCAGGTGGCCAGAGCGTTAATACCACTGACTCTGCAGTGCGTATCACTCACGTTCCGACTGGCATCGTTGTTTCTTGTCAGAACGAGAAGAGCCAGTTACAAAATCGTGAATCTGCGATGCGAATTCTGCGGGCACGTATGTTGGCAGCGGCGCAAGAAGCAGCCGAAGCTGTGGCATCTGCCGAGCGCAAGAGCCAAGTTCGCACCGTCGATCGCAGTGAGCGAATTCGTACCTACAATTTTCCAGAGAATCGCTTGAGCGATCACCGCGTTAATTTCAAAGCAAATAATCTCGATGCCGTACTCAATGGCGAACTCGATCCTGTTATTCAATCCCTATTAGATGCAGATAAAGCGGCGAAGTTAGCTGACACTGGAAAAACTAAGTAAGCGAAAGTTATCTAGCGTGGATATTCGAGCAGAACTCAAGAGTGCAAAATTAGCGCTACGCCAAGTTGGCGGTGAAGAGATTGATGCCGAAATTTTACTTGCCCACACCCTCGGCATCACTCGGATGGAACTTCATAATGCGGTTCTTGTAGAACGCACTCTTGCGGCAATTTCTGATATTTCAGTTATTCATGATCACTACGATGCAGCGATTAATCGCCGGGTTAAAGGTGAGCCAGTGCAGTACATAACGGGCAAGGCATATTTTGCCGATTTGGAATTAGAAGTAGGAGCTGGCGTATTCATTCCTCGCCCAGAAACTGAGTTAATGATCGAACCAATTTTGAAGCACATCAATAATCTGCAACAAGGCGCAGTGAGTGTGGTCGAACTTGGAGCTGGTTCCGGTGCACTCTCTATTGCCATTGCAGCTCAATCAGAGAAGGCGCGCGTTATTGCAGTTGAGAAATCAGAGGCGGCGCTGGAATGGTTAAAGCGAAATATCTCGCGCAATGAAGTTGAAGTACGTGTGATTCATAGCGATGTCGTGGATGCCCTTATTGATGTGAAATGCGATGTTGTTATGGCCAATCCACCTTATGTTCCTAGCAATGAAGTATTGCCACATGAAGTCGTTGACTTCGAACCACACATCGCACTCTTTGGTGGCTCCGATGGTCTTGCTGCACCCAGGGAATTTATCGCCGCAGCGGCGCGATTACTGAAAAGTGGTGGCCTGCTTGTTCTCGAACATGGTGAAGAGCAATCCGATGCGCTCGTTTCAGCCATGTCAGATGACTTCCTTGAAGTTATTTCCCATCACGACTTAAATGATCGTCCGCGCTGGATTAGCGCGATCCGGAGGTAGCGATGGTTGAGATTGTTTCCCTTGAAGTTGTGGGGCAAGAGAGCGCTGTCGCTGCCGCTTTGAAGTGCATTACGGATGGTTACGTTATTGCAATTCCACTTGAACATAGTTATGCCTTTGCTTGCAACGCCTTTGATGAAGATGCCGTGCGTGCCATGCACGTCTTACGCCATGATGAAATCGGAGTTGCGGCACAAGTGATGCTCGCTAGTGCAGCTGCTGCCACTGGAATTTTGCGAAATACAACGTGGCAAGTCCAATCGCTAATGGATAATTTTTGGCCAGGCCTGCTCTCGATCAATGCTGCGCCACAACCTGGTTTGAAGTGGAATCTAGGAGATTTTAAGAAGCTAGATTTAATCTCAGTCCGGGTGCCAAAAAGCGATTTCATGTTGGCGCTTCTTGCCCAATCTGGGCCACTGGCAGTTGCAAGTGCAGTTCAAACAGGTAAAGCCCCGCGTCGCGAAGTCAGCGCTCTTACTGAGTACCACGATGAGATTCCACTGATTGTTGATGGCGGCACTTTGCCCGAGGGGCCAGCATCGACCATTCTCACTGTTCGGGATAACACCATCACAGCAGTGCGGATCGGCGCTGTTTCTCTTGTGCAATTGAAAGAAATTCAGCCGAGCGTTAGCGCTGCAACTTACTAATTTCCGATTAGGCTTACCGACATGTCAACGACTCCTTTTTATGGTCCAGATTTCGACCAACTCGCCAAACAAGATCCAGACATTGCCCGAGTATTGCTGCGCGAGCTCAAGCGTCAGCAAGAGAATTTGCAACTCATTGCCAGTGAAAATTTCACTTCGCCTGCAGTGTTAGCCGCGATGGGTTCGACGCTCTCGAATAAATATGCCGAAGGCTATCCAGGCAAGCGTTATTACGGCGGCTGTGAAGAAGTCGATGTTGCCGAAAGTATTGCAATTGATCGAGCGAAGGCACTCTTCGGTGCAGAGCATGCGAATGTGCAACCGCACTCTGGTGCTACTGCAAACATCGCGGTCTACTCAGCATTTACCAAACCGGGCGATACCGTTTTAGCGATGTCCTTGCCACATGGTGGACACCTCACACATGGATCAAAGGTAAATTTCTCTGGTAAGTGGTTCAACATCGTTTCTTACGGTGTCCGTCAAGATAATGAATTGATCGACTATGACGAACTGCGTGATTTAGCAATTGCTAACAAGCCAAAGATGATCTGCTCTGGTGCGACTGCCTATCCATCACTGATTGATTTTGAGAAAGTGCGTCAGATTTGCGACGAAGTAGGAGCGATTATGTGGGTTGATGCTGCTCACTTCATCGGCTTAGTTGCAGGCAAAGCAATTCCATCGCCGGTTCCTTACGCTGATGTTGTTTCCTTTACTACTCATAAAGTTCTGCGCGGGCCACGTGGCGGAATGATTCTGACCAAGGCAGAGCATGCCGCTGCAATTGATAAAGCCGTTTTTCCAGGTATGCAGGGTGGACCGATTATGTCTGCGATCGCAGGCAAGGCAGTTGCACTTAAAGAGTGCGCAACTGCGGAATACCAAAGCTATGCCAAGAACGTCATCTCAAATGCGCAGGCACTTGCTGGAGCACTAGAAGCAGAGGGCATGCGCGCTGTCTCAGGCGGCACTCAAACTCACTTAGGTCTCATTGATATTCGCTCAACTGGCGTAACTGGAAAAGTTGCAGATGAGCGATGTGGCGCGGCTGGAATTGTTCTCAATAAAAATGCCATTCCTTATGATCCACAAACACCTGCAGTGACCAGCGGTATTCGTGTCGGAACCGCGGCGACAACCACCCAAGGAATGGGTGCTGCGCAGATGAAGACGATTGGTTCGCTCATCGCACGTGCGATCAAAACCGAAGATGCCCAAGTTGCTGCTGGTATTAAGTCTGAAGTCCACGCACTGACTGCTCAATTTCCGATTTATCAGTAATTTTCCATCAGTGATTTTCACGGAGGAGCAGCTGAATGCGTGAGTACTTAGTAACTGCACTGATTGCAGCGCTAATTGCTTATGTTGCGACTCCACTAGTCATTAAGGCAGCACGTAGTTTCGGCGCTATCGCTGAAATTCGCAA
>WLQV01000099.1 GCA_009697555.1 Actinomycetota bacterium
AACTGGTTTCTTAACAACTGGTTTCTTAACAACTGGTTTCTTAACAACTGGTTTCTTGGCTACCGGAGCTTTTGTACTCGTGCTTTTGGGTGCGGCTTTTACAGTGGCTTTAACGCTTGCTTTAGGAGTGGCTTTAGCAGTCGTTGCAGCGTCAGCTGGTGTTAGAGAGAGCGAAAGAGCGCAGGCAAGAAGTAGTACTTTCGCCTTCATAGCTAATTACTCCAGCGGAATTTTTTAATGGCAAAAATTAAACCGACAACTAGCCATGCAACGAGAACAGCGCAGGTGCGCCCATTCTCCCAAGAGTGGGCAACTTCTTGTGAAGTAAATGAGTCAGGCAAGAAGACTGATCGCATTCCTTGAGTGAGCCATTTCAAGGGAAAAATCGCAGCAACGTGTTGCATCCATGAAGGCAATTGAGTAAATACGAAGAAGACGCCGCTAAAGAATTGCAAGATAATCACAATCGGCGAAACGATTGCTGAGGCACCACGACCACTCTTAGGAACGATAGAAAAGGCGATTCCTAGGACAGTGGCAGTTGCTGTTCCAAGGAGAGTGAGCCAGAGGAAGGTAAACCATTTTCCAGCGCTTGTCGGAAGATTAAGGCCAAAGAAGGCGACGCCAAATCCGAGCAGAAGAACAATCTGGGCAGTCATGCTTGCGATCACGAGGAGTGCTTTACCAATGAAGTAACTAGCAACTGGCATAGGCGTACCGCGCAAACGTTTCAATGAACCGAAATCTCGCTCAAGTGGAATCACAATGGCTAATTGCTGAAAGCCAGAATTTACGAGTCCCGATGCAATCATTCCTGCCACAAAATACTGGCTAAATGTGACACCAGGTGCGATGGTATTTTTAAAGACTGAGCCAAAGATCATTAAGAGAATTAATGGAAAGAAGATAGTAAAGACAACAGATTCACGTTGTCTCATGAATTGGCGGATCTCTAATGCACCCCGTTGGAGGCCAAGTGCCAGCGTGCTTGGTAGGCGATTCACTCTGCGCCACCAATCATGGTGAGATAAACATCTTCCAAGGTAGGCCGAGAGATCGTCAGGCCAGGAATTTCTCCAGGAAATTGCGACGCCAAGCGTTTAACAACAGCAGTAGGTTCACTGCTCTCTTCGCTACGAATTTCGCCATTTTCTAGCCATTGCACTTTGGTGAGCGAGGTTGAACGCCCGCCAAGCTTCTGAGGCGTAGCAATCTCCAAAATCTTTCCGTGGTTTATAACGGCCACTCGATCAGCTAGCGCTTCTGCTTCATCGAGATAGTGAGTTGTAAGAAGAATCGTTGTGCCATCAGATTGAAGAGAGCGAATAAGTTCCCAAAATGCACGGCGAGCTTCTGGATCAAAACCAGTGGTTGGTTCATCGAGAAAAAGCAGCTCTGGATTTCCAATAATTCCGAGGGCAACATCGAGCCGGCGTCGCTGACCACCAGAGAGATTGCGAATGAGATCATCGCGCTTATCACTCAATCCCACCGCTGCGATAACGCTCTCTGGATCGCGTGGATTGGAGTAGTACTTTGCAAAATGCTCAATACATTCACTTACTCGTAAATCACCGGCATCGGATGTGGCTTGAAGAACTATTCCAATTCGATTGCGCCAGATTCGCCCCGATTTATCGCTGCGCTGTGGATCGTGTCCTAAAACGCTAATTTCACCGGAATCGCGATCGCGAAATCCTTCTAAAATTTCAACAGTTGTTGTCTTTCCAGCGCCATTGGGACCAAGTAAGGCAAAGATCTCACCTTGTGCAATTGAGAGATCAATTCCAGCCACTGCGAGATTCTCGCCATAGCTCTTCCGTAGCCCGCGTACTTCGATGACACTCACAGAGGCACCATGCCACACCAACCTGAAAAATGCGAGAAAATAGCCGGTATGAGCCCCCGCCGCAATCACCCCAAGAAGCGTGGCAAAGCAGAACCTGAGCGAGAGATCACAACATCGCAAGACAGTATTGAAGAACACGATGATGGAATTTATGTCGTACGCAAACTCACAGGTTCAAGTTCTACCAAACCATATCGCTGTCCAGGATGCGATCAAATGATTCCTACTGCAACTCCGCACACTGTTGCATGGCTGGAATACGATGTTGAAACACGCAGGCATTGGCACAATGCATGTTGGGCAAAGAAGAATCACCGCGGACCACGCACAGAGCGCACCCGAAATGCGCCGCGTTATTAATTAGAGCTTTAACCGATGCTATAACCGTTAAGCAAGCGAACTAATTTCACAATTAACTTATCGGTAAATTTGCTCCGCCTAAAACTGGTAAATACAACTGGTAGTTGGAAGCGGGCGCGCACAACGGTGCGGGGATAAGTAAATTCTAAAATTCCCTCTGGGCCATGAATGCGGCCGTAGCCACTATCTTTCACGCCACCAAAAGGAACCGATGCCACCGCGGCAAAAGAGATAGTGGAGTTAATTGCCACCATGCCGCATTGCAATTGCGCAGCAATCTTCATGCCATGGCGCTTTGACCAGACGGAGGCGCCAAGTCCATAGCGAGATGCATTGGATTTCGCGATCGCATCATTCATATCTGCGACGCGATTAATAACCAGAGTTGGACCAAAGGTTTCTTCCCGCATTGCGGTGGAGTTCTCTGGCACGTCAACCAAAATTACTGGCTCTACATAGGGTGCCTTCACTGAATCTGCGCCGCCAAGTAGTGCGCGACCACCGCTAGCAATCGCATCTTTAATGTGACCAGAAATAATGTCGAGCTGCTTAGGCATGGTGGCTGGTCCGTAATTTCCATGTTGCGGATCTCCAGGATGAATGTTCTTGGCGATCGCAAGTACCTCTGCAATAAATGCATCAGCCACACGTTCGTGAACATAAACTCGCTCAGCGCCAATGCAAGTCTGACCGGCATTAGATAGAGCTGACCAGACTGTGGCATCTGCTGCCAATTTAATGTTGGCATCGTACTCAACGAGTACTGGATCTTTTCCACCGCACTCCAAGACAACTGGCGTCATAGTTTTAGCACATGTTGCAGCGACAACTCTGGCAGTTTTAGTTGAACCGGTAAATGCCAATTTATCTACGCCTGACTCACAGAGGGCGCGACCAGTATCGGCTAAGCCAGTAACAGTTGTAAGAATGTGAGCAAATGGTGCAATTTCTGCAAATGATTGTGAGATCCATACACCAACTGCAGGTGTGAATTCACTTGGTTTGAAGACAACAGTATTTCCGGCAGCGAGTGCATAAGAGATTGAACCCATCGGAGTAAAAATTGGATAATTCCATGGACCAATTACTCCAACAACTCCTACAGGTGATCGTTCAACGGTTGCTTGCATATTTGCCATTAATAATCCTGGCGCGCGATGTTGGCGACGAAGTACACCTTCGGCATGACGTGCCGCCCATGCTAAGTGACCAATAGCAAGGCCAGCCTCTAACCGCGCATCACTTTCTGGCTTACCAGTCTCTTGCGAAATCAGTTCTGAAATCTCATCGATGCGACTGATCAGTAATTTGCTCCACTGCAATAAAACCTTTCGGCGACCACGAAATCCAAGGGCCTGCCATTGGGGAGAAACGACTCGGGCCGACGCAACTGCTTCGTTGACGGCAGCGCTATCTGTAATGGGAAATGTCCCCAAGACATTACCTGTAACAGGAAAGTGAGAGCTAAAGGTTGCTTCATTTAATTGAGTCATACCAAAATCGTACTGGCGCACTTGCATAATCTCCAGAGATAGACTTGCGGCATGCCTGAATTGATTCGCCCAAGCACTCAATTACCAGCGATTCGCCAACCATTTACAGTCACAACCAGTGATGGCTTGAAGTTGATCGCTGAAGTTGCTTCACCAATTAATCAGAGCGACCAGCATCTAGGAATTCTCTGTTTACATCCACTTCCTACTGCAGGCGGAATGATGGATAGCCACATCTATAAGAAGGCGGCGAATCGATTACCAGCGATGGCTGGCATTACGGTAGTGCGATTTAACACGCGTGGCACAACAAGTGATTCAGGAACGAGTGAAGGAACTTTTGGTGGCGGTGATAGCGAAGAACTCGATGTTGCAGCCATGCTTGCTTATTGTTTTGATGAATTAAAGATCGCCAAACTCTGGGTAGTGGGCTGGTCATTTGGCACAGATTTAGCGCTGCAACATGCGCGCGATCCACGTATTCAAGGGCTCATTCTTCTGAGTCCTCCGCTGCGCAGAACTACCGATGAAGAAATGCAATGGTGGAGCAGCGATGGCCGCCCAGTAATCGCACTCATTCCAGAGTTCGATGATTATTTACAACCGGCCGAAGCCACCGTGCGCTTTGCACCACTTCGCCAGATTCAACTCATTCCAGTGGAAGAAGCCAAACACTTATGGGTAGGAGAGCCAGCGGTCTATCGCGTTCTTACTGAAATTGTAAAAGTGATTGCACCAGATCGTTTGCCGCTACCAACTGAGTTTTAAGAGTTATGAGCAAGGACTGAGTGCGCCCTACTTCTCGCCAGCCTCTATCGCTGCAACTAGCGCTTGTAAAAATGGAACATCTTCTTCACCTGGATACCCATCAATGAATCTCGCTTTACGACTCATGAAAAAGAGTGCGCATTTGAGTTGATCCACCTCTGTTGGAAGCGTTTTATTTTCATACCACTGCTCGGCAATCGCGTTGGAAA